>CAYMTD010000224.1:0-4414 GCA_964393245.1 uncultured Syntrophaceae bacterium | reverse complement strand
GATAGCGCCTCCACTCAGGGGAGAGTCGGGGTCTCCTTCGACCTTCGTAATCCTCCCCTTCTCGACATGAACCAGAATCCCGCAACCCCCGTGATCCATCCTGGCACAATAGGTTTTGACGATCATGTCCGCTCCTCCTTTTTGGCAATATTTTCTTCATAGCATTTTATAAAACCCTTCACAAGCTCCCAGTTCTAAAGCCTGACTCTGACACTTAGTTTTTTCGAAACCGTGTAGCTTTTTTGTTGACTATTGGGGGGCTTGGAATATATAATGACTGCTGTGAAAAAAAGAACCCTACAGAAAGGAGAGCATATGAGCAAGAAAGTGATCGATTTATTGAATCAGGCACGGTCGAGGGAGTTGACGGCGATTTCCCAGTACATGGCCCAGCACTATGAACTGGAGGATCAGGATTTCGGCAAGTTGGCTTCCAAATTGAAGGAAATTGCGATTCAGGAGATGAAGCATGCCGAAAAGCTGGCGGATAGGATTTTGTATCTGAAGGGAGAACCGACATCAAAACCGGATGGCGTAGCCAAGAAGGGTCAGAAGATTGAAGAGATGTTAGCCACGGATATCGGTCTTGAGACCCAGGCGATCAAGATGTACAATGATGCGTCTGTGGTCTGTGCTGCCGAGAAGGATCAGGTCTCAAAGGAAGTCTTTGAAGAACTTCTCAAAGATGAAGAAGAGCATCTGAACGTCTTTGAGAACATCAAGGATCACGTCGATAAGCTCGGCGCAGCCTACGTCGCCACCCTGACAGGCAAGTAGGCTGTTAGGATAATACCATCAAGGATTCAGAATGCAAAACCAGGGGCTCTCTCATTCAGAGGGAGCCCCTGAGATTTTTGGAGTCTCCTCGATCGTCATTTCTTCTTTTCCGGCGGCTTTTGAAGTTTGAACTCGAGCCAGTCGATCATTTCCTGGATGTTTTTGCTCAGATACCAGCGGCCATTGGCAAAGAAGCCATAATCCGCTCCCATCATGGCAGAGGCGAAGCGGATTGAGTTCGCATAAATAAGCCACTGTTCCACCCACTTCCTCTCGGATCGTGTGCTTGACAGACACTGCAAAAACACATTAAATTTGTGAAGGTTTCGTTGAAAACGGAAGGGGAGTATGATTTCTGCCATTCTCCTCGGAGCTGGAGAGTCCAAACGGATGGGCGTAAACAAACTTCTGCTGCCCTGGGGGAAGAAGAGCGTTTTTGAGCAGTGTCTGGATGTCCTCCTTCGATCGAACGTTAGAGAAGTGGTCATTGTCCTCAGCGATCCCGGTGAAGAGATAAAAGACAGATTGAAGAAAAGCTCCATTCTGACGAATAGGAGGGTAAAGGTGGCGATGAATCGTGATTACAAAAGAGGCATGAGCACTTCCGTCCGAATTGGTCTCAGGAGAGTCGATGCCAGGAGCCATGGAATTCTGATCGCCCTCGGAGATCAACCTCTCCTCATGACGAGGACGATCGATACCCTCATTCGCGCCTTTGATCAAGGAAGATCGGAGATCGTCGTCCCTTCTTTTCGGGGGACAAGAGGGCATCCCGTGATCTTCCATCGCAGACTTAAGAAAGAGCTGTTGAAGCTGAGGGGGGATGCAGGAGGAAGATCCATCCTTGAGAAATATCCGGGAAGCATCAGAATCGTTCGGGTGAGGTCGGAGGGTGTCCTGAAGGATATCGATACGTGGAAGGATTATCAGAGTGAATTGAGAGCAAAGAGGAAGAGGCGGAGATGAGGAAAGACAGTCGGATCAGATCAGAGAAAAATTTGAGTGAACACGTCATCTTGATTCGAGGGGCTGGGGAAATGGCCAGTGGAGTCGCCCACCGACTTCACCGATCTCATTTCAGGGTGTGTATGCTTGAGATTTCCCGCCCCCTTGCTGTCAGACGGGAGGTCTCTTTTTGCGAGGCTATCTATGACGGGGAAAAAGAGGTGGAAGGGGTGAAGGCCAAATTCATCTCAAAGCCAGAAGACGTTGAATCTGTTTGGAAGGAAGGCTCAATTCCGCTTCTCGTCGATCCCGACGGGAAGAAGACAAGGAGTTTCCTCAGACCCGACGTTGTCATTGATGCGATTATGGCCAAAAAGAATTTGGGAACGCGGACGACTGATGCTCCTCTGGTGGTTGGCCTTGGACCGGGTTTTACCGCGGGGAAAGATGTTCATATCGTGATTGAAACGAACCGCGGACACGATCTGGGCCGGGTGATCTTGAGCGGATCTGCAGAACCTGACACCGGCATTCCTGGCGAGATTGGGGGTTATACGGTAGAGAGGGTTCTACGGACCATGAAAAAGGGGATTTTTCATCCTCAGAAATCGATTGGTGACCGGGTGAACAAGGGCACGGTCGTTGCTGTGGTAGACGATTACCCCGTGATTGCCAAAATTAGCGGTGTTGTGAGAGGGCTGATCCGCGAGGGAGTGGAAGTGAGAAAGGGGATGAAAGTGGGTGACATTGATCCGAGGGGGAAAAAGGAGTACTGTTTTTCGATTTCTGAAAAGGCCAGGGCGATCGCCGGAGGAGTGTTGGAAGCCATTCTGTATCGGTTTAATACGAAGTAAACCCAGTAGTCTTGTCGGACTCGCCCCCGCTTTCACGGGGGGAGAACATGTCCTCTACGTGTCATTCCGGGCTTGACTAAGCCTGCCCCGTACTTGATACGGGGGAGTCCAGTGGTTCTAATCTGGATTCCTGCTGGAGTTTACCCCGTACTTGATACGGGGCAGCAGTGACGATCCCCTCTCCTCATGGGTGAGGGAGGATTTAGTATAAATTCGGATCTTAAGACCATTTATTGCCTTGTGGATAGGTTGCGCATGAAAAAAGAAGATGGTTATTCCCTGATCGAATCATTAGATCTGAAAACGAAAGAAGTGATCAGCCTTGTCGGAGCAGGTGGGAAGACGACCTTGATGTTTCGGCTTGCCAGGGAATTGCTTCTAACCGGGAAAAAAGTGGTGACGACAACAACGACAAAAATCCTGGAACCTTCTTCCGAGGAAACGCCCTGCCTCTTTGTTAATTCTGATGAGGAGAAACTGAGACAACTTGCGTTGCATCATATTTCTCAATTCGGCCATATTACCCTTGCCCGTGACAGACTGGATTTGGGGAAATTAGACGGGATATCACCAGATTTGGTTGGCCTTCTCTCAAAGTCATCCGAAATCGATATGGTAATCATCGAGGCCGATGGTGCGGCAGGCCGCCCGGTGAAGGCTCCGAGGGAATGGGAACCTGTCATCCCTTCCGTCACCACTTCGGTCATCGGTCTTCTGGGGGTGGATGGCGTTGGGAAAGAGTTAAACGAAGAGAACCTCTTCCAGGCAGAGCGGATCTCCCGACTGACAGGGATTTCCATGGGGGAGAAGATGACCTGTGAGGGTTTGGCTATTTTGATGGTCCATCCGCAGGGGATCTTTAAGGGAGCTCCTCCTTTGTCCAGGAAAGTAGCGTTTATCAACAAGGTAGATGTTCCGGAAGGGATGATAAAGGGTAGGGAAATAGGAAAAGAAATTTTGAGAAGAGGATCAGCAGAGATAGAAAGGGTGATTCTTGGGGAACTAAAAGGGAAACTTCCGGTGGCAGAGGTGATGTTTCTGAAATAAGATTCCAAATCCCCCAACCCCCCTTTACTTAAGGGGGGAGAGGGGGGATTACGGTGTTTTGGTTAGGTAATCGTTGGAGGGATGGCCATGAGATATGGAAAGGTTTCTTTGGTGGGAATTATCCTGATCTTAAGTTGGGTTTTTCTGAGCTTTGCCGAAGATTACACGTTACAATACTTTTTGGCCAAGGCCTCTGGCAAAGAGGATCAACTTTCTAAGGAGGAGAGGACCGAGCTGTTAAATCGAATGGATGAGATGTTGGAAAAGATCCAGCAGGTTCACAGGGGTTTGGTTCAAGCCATCCAGGGAGGGGAGATCACGATGGAGTATCAGGAGGGCAAGTTTTGGATGGCCAAGTTGGAGGAGGACCGGGGATCGATCGAATCTGGAATTCAGCAGATCAAGTTGCTAAAGGAAAAGTCAGACCAGCTCACACCCTCCATCAGACTCTATAAATCTTTGAGGGATCTGTCGGTCAATTTTAACGCTTACAACAATATGGCCCTTTTGTCTGCTTATGTCGGGGATCTGGCACCTGAAATCGGGTTATGGGCTGATCCGGTCTTCTACAAACTCTACCTCGTATCGCTTGCTGCCTCGAAAGAAAAGGAAGCGATTAAGAACCTTCCCAGGAAAGAGAAGAAGCCCGCTCCAAGGAAGTAAGAGAACAGAAATCCGGCAAACTTTACAATGCAGGTGGGAGGTCATAATATATACTAGAAAAAGATTCCTGACCATCATGGTGAGCCTGTCGAACCATCATGGTGAGCCTGTCGAACTATCATGGTGAG
>CAYMTD010000223.1:0-4433 GCA_964393245.1 uncultured Syntrophaceae bacterium | reverse complement strand
TGACTCAACTCTTCTCGAAGAAAATTCGCCTGCTCCTCGAGGAACCGAATCTCATCCTCCTTTTTTGGAGGTCCCCATGGTGGGACGGGTGCTCCATACCACCATGGATGCCAACACCATCCTCGTCCGTACCCATAAGGGCGGTATCCCCATCCTGCAGGTCCCATTCCGTAAGGCATGATTATCACTCCTTTCTTTCATAACCGAATTAGCCGAATGTCAACGAATCTCACGAATAGGTTTCATTCGAATAATTCGTAACAATTCGTGATATTCGTTTATTGACCTCTGTGGCCACCCATGCTACACCCCCTCACCCTCGCCCTCTCCCACGAGGGGAGAGGGTATTAAAAAGGTTTACCAAAATGGGGAGGAACGGTAGCGCCACTTGCTTCCTTTAGGGTTCCGGATTTATAAGCTTCGGTTACTTCCTTCACTGTTCCGCCGGGAACCAGGTAGACCTTGATCCCAGATGCCGAAAGGGCACAGGCAGCATTAGGTCCCAGATTTCCCGTTACCAACACCTTGGCGCCCTTTTGAACAATGAGTTGAGCTGCTTGAACTCCCGCTCCGCCTGAAGCCATCAGCCCCTCGTTCTCCGAGACCTCAAATTCCATGGTTTCAGAATCGACAAAAATGAAATACTGGCATCTCCCAAATCTCGGATCGATCTGAGAATCGAGATCCTTCCCTGTTGAGCTGATTGCAATCTTCATCTGCCTTCCCCTCCACAGTCATGATCATGCCCGTGATGATCGCAGGCAACAACTCCTTGAATTTCACCTCTTAGATAGGCTTCTACGACATCCCTCACCTTTCCGCGGACTCCTGTGGCTACGTCAATCCCGAATTGATTGAAAAAGTCGATGGCCCTCGGTCCCATTCCACCAGCAATCATGACGTGCGCCTTTTGTGAATGGATAAACTGAGGAATGACCCCCGGTTGATGGTTTGGAAAGTAGGGATTCTTGACCACCTCAAACCCCAGGATTTGATCTCCTTCTACATTGACAAGCGTGTAATAAGGACATCTTCCGAAATGGGCGCTTATGATCCCCTCAAGGCCGTGACCGTCTTCTGAGGCTAATGCAATTCTCTTCATTTTTTCACCTCCTGTTTTTGAAAATGATATGGAAATTTCTCCATCTCTAACTTCTTTTCTATCTCCTTAAAGCCCACGTATTCCTTACAGTGATCGGCAATCTTTTTGAAGGCCCTGGTCGCTTCCGAATCCGGATGGGCCATCACAAAGGGCATTCCTCTATCACAATCGGTGACCACCTCGGGATCAACAGGGATTCTTCCCAAGAACGGAACCTTCAAATCACGGGCAGCTTTTTCACCGCCACCCTTCTTAAAGAGGGAAATTTCCTTGTGGCAGTGTGGACAAATCAATCCGCTCATGTTTTCAACAATCCCAATCACTGGAATGCCGAGCATTCTGCTGAAGTTAACGGCCTTTCGAGAATCGAGAAGGGCAACATCCTGGGGAGTGGTTACAATAACAGCTCCGTCAACATTTTTAATCAAATGAGCCACGCTCAGGGGTTCGTCTCCCGTCCCGGGAGGAAGATCCACGACAAGGAAATCAAGGTTTCCCCACTCTGCCTCACCAAGAAATTGGCTGATGGCATTGTGTTTGAGTGGCCCTCTCCAAACGACCGGGTTATCCCGATCTCCGATGAAGAAGGCCATAGAAATAACCTTTAGGTTCGGAAGAGCTTCTACAGGAATCATTCCCATCCCGGATCCGATCACATGCTCCGATTCGATTCCCAGCATTTTGGGGATGTTAGGGCCATGAATGTCCGCATCGAGGAGTCCAATGTCAAAGCCCTCCAGAGATAAAGTAACAGCCAGGTTCGTTGCCACGGTACTTTTTCCGACACCTCCCTTTCCGCTCATCACCATAATTCGATGCCGGATATGTGAAAGCTTTGACTTTAGTCTCTCCTGGGCATGGGCTTCTTTCTCCTGTTGGCTGCAAGAGCTGGACTGATCACAGGTCTCGCATACCGCATCTTTTTTGCATTTTTCCTCAGCCATCTATTTCCTCCCTCTTCCTCAAAACGCCTTCTCGACCAATTCTGAAATCCGCATTCCGCAATCAGTTATTCACGCTCTCCATGGCGGACCTTTCTTCCAGCCACACATACGCCTTCCTCCTCTTTTTTCGCAACAGAGACCAGGTCGAAGCCTTCCCTTGAGAAATAGATCAAAGGCTACTTCAGCCTCTCCGACGACATTGTGCAAAACACCGATTCCATTCCTCCCCAAATGGTTTATACAAAAACCATCGATCCCGCCACAGATGACCTGATTGACTCCCATAGAAGCCAGTTGATCCAACCGCTGGGGAAGATTGAGGGTGGCCGTGGGAAATTTCTCCTGATGAACGACCTCTCCGTTCTCAACGGTGACCATCCACAATTCGGGGGAGAAATCGAAACGTGGAGAAATTCGGTTTCCAAAAAGGGGAATCGCAATTTTCATAACTGTGATTTCTTAGAGCAAGAAAAGTGCCAGACGGAGAGTAGGAGCAAAAGATATGAAATGTCAGAGAGTTATGATATTTTTGGTGCGAGAAGTGGTGGTTGAAGAAACTTCAGAAGCGTTGCATAAGTGAAATTTCATTACGCAACAGTTGTAAGTATGAAACTGATCCTCTATTTGAGGCCGTGCTTTTTTATCTTCCTCCAAAGGGTGGTACGGTCGAGGCCCAGTTCTTTGGCTGTTTTGATACGATTCCCATCATACTTTTTCAATGTCCTTTCAATGACTTCTGCCTCTGCTCTGTCAATGGGTGTTTCACCTGGAAGAGGCATCATCGGGGAAGATATCTTTTCTTGAATCACAGTGATCTCTTTGGGCAGACAATCCAAGTCAATTCGGCCCCCTCTGCAAAGCACGAATGCATGTTCGATGATATTTTCAAGTTCCCTCACATTCCCGGGGTAATCGTATCTCATCAATGTCCTCATGGCCTCGTCGGTTAAACCTGTAATCTGTTTTCCCATTTTTGTATTGAACTTCTGAATGAATGCGTCGATCAAAAGAGGAATATCCTCTCGTCTCTGAGAAAGGGGGGGAAGGTCGATCTTCACAACATTAAGCCGGTAAAAGAGGTCGTCTCTGAATTTTCCTTCATTAACAAGTCTCGAGAGGTCTTTGTTGGTGGCTGCAAGGATTCGGACATCCGTCTTTTTGGGACTGGTCGAACCCAGCGGTTCAAACTCTTTCTCCTGAAGAACCCTGAGCAACTTCACCTGGAGGGAAGGGGACATGTCACCCACTTCGTCGAGGAAGATCGTCCCCTCATTGGCCAGAGCAAATCTCCCCGGCTTGTCCTTCTTGGCATCCGTAAAAGCCCCTTTGACATATCCAAATAGTTCCGATTCGAGTAACGTATCAGGCAGAGCCCCGCAGTTTACCTTGATAAAAGGTTTGTCTTTCCTTCGGCTCAGGTCATGGATGGCCTTTGCGAAGAGCTCTTTTCCTGTGCCGCTGGCCCCTTGGATCAGGACGGTGCTGTCGCTTTCAGCAATATTCGGGAGAATGTTGAAGATTTCATGGATCTTATGATTTTTGCTGATGATGTCCCCGAGGGTATATTTTTGTGAGAGCTCCTTCTTGAGCTCTTCGATGGTGGAGAGATCCCTGAACGTCTCAACTCCTCCGATGATCTGTCCCTTTTCATTCTTCAATACCGCCGTGCTGATGCTGATGGGAATCTTCTTTCCCTCTTTATTGAGAATTGTCACCGGGAGGTTCGTAATCTCTTTCTTCGTTTTGAGGGTTTCCTTCAGTGCGCAACGGGTCTGACAGATATCGGCCCTGAAGATATCAAAACAGAAATGGCCGATTGCCGCTTTGCTGGAGAATCCTGTAATCTCCTCAGCGGCCTTGTTAATGAAGGTGATTTTTCCCTCATTATCGGTGGTGAAAACCCCATCGGCAATGCTGTTGAGAATGACATTGAAAAATGTCTCGGGCTCCCTCTTTTTCACACTACGATGATAGCATAAGATGATCGAATCGGGAAGATCGCCTATTATCAAAAACTCTGAGCATTCCCGTCAAACGGTTTTTATGTTATATTTCACCCATGATCACCGTTGAAGAGGCCCTCGATCAGATCCTTTCCCATATTCAGCCCCTTGGGTTTGAAAAGGTCTCCCTTCTGGAGGCGCTGGGGAGGGTGATTGCAGAGGATATTTACGCGGACCGGGATATTCCCCCTTTGGATAATTCAGGGATGGACGGCTATGCGGTAAGGTCTGAGGACATTCAGAATGCCTCCTCTGACCACCCCGTCCGGTTGGAAGTGATTGAGGACCTTCCTGCAGGTTTCTTATCGAAAAAGCAACTGGAAAAGGGGCAGGCTATTCGAATTATGACGGGGGCGCCCATTCCAAAAGGGGCAGACACGGTTG
>CAYMTD010000222.1:0-4434 GCA_964393245.1 uncultured Syntrophaceae bacterium | reverse complement strand
AATACCCAATCAGGCTTAATTTCCTTAAATACATCATCCAGAGCGGTCAAGGTTCGAGCCGTTAGTTGAGAAAGAGTCTGATTATCCTCCATAAGATTCAGATCAACATCCGGTTTGATTTCGAATAGTTCGAGAACTTGATCAAGCATCTGTCGATGTTGAGCAGTAACGCAGACAAGACTCCAAAATTTATCAGGATGGGATTCCAAGGCCTTAATGACTGGAGCCATCTTGATGGCCTCGGGTCGGGTACCAAAGATTGAGAGGATCCTATGTTTTTTGGTCATTGGTTCCTTCTGAGTGGGGTTGGATGCGTATTAATCTCTTTCCAAACGGAGCGCGGTAGAGCGTTCCCTCTGCTCGTGGCGAATGAGGTATTTTTTACCGAGATTTTCGACTTGAATAACCGTACTCATTGAAACTCAGCTCGGAGCTCAAGGCATGAGTTCGGGTGGGTTCAATCTGGGTGTTGGTCAATGATAAGAATCAGCCTGTGGTAGAGTTCGCGAATGTCGACCAGTTCTTCTTGAAGGGTCTGATAAAGGATTTTTAGGTCGATGTCATTGTAGAAATGCACAATACGATTCCGAAACTGGATCATCGAAATGTATCGGTCCCGTTGCTCCTCCTTAAGAAGGTCGTGGTCCGCAAGAATGTCGATTACTTCTCCACTGGACCCCGGGGTACGTAAACCCAAAGAGGCTATGATGTACCCCCCGATATCTACAAGTGCTTGAATGGAGGTCTGGAGGCGATGGAGGGCTGAGTCGATATTGCGGAAATCAGACGCGAATTCTTCATACCCCTTGGCCCTGAGGATTTCAAGCTTCTCAAGGTTCTCCGGAATGATATCGAGTTTGCTCCGTACGTCCTCCTTCCTCATCGGATACCACACCTCCTCAGCCGGCCACGGGTGTCGTATCGGTTGATTAGCTCTAAAGTCGGCTGGAAGTCCAGATAGGCTTCAATGACCCCTTGGGTAAACCGTATGCGGTACTCTGGGTTAGCATCGTAGATCAACCGTCCTGTTCGAAGAATCCCATGCTGCAAATAGAGTTTTTGACGGTTAAGGGTAATGAGGTCAATTTCTGAAACACCGAAGTGCTTTTGAAGTTTATATGCAAGGATTAGTTCAATCTTCAGAAGATCAAAGGCTGAAGGAGCACGCTTATCGTCCACCAGGATAGCAATGTCCAGATCGCTTAGTGGGCCTTCCTGCCCGCGGACCGTGGAGCCAAATTGGTAAGCGGCCACGATGAAGGGATAAGTTTCAAAGAAGGGAGCAACCTCGTCTCTATTGATCTTCTTCATTGTCTTGCAAAGCCTTCTCTGTGGAGATGTGGCTCACGGAGTACTTGACAACTCCGCAACCTTTCTTCAGATAAAGGATATACGTTTTTTCTTCCCCCGTCAACCTCGCTGTGCCGGTGACGATTCACGTATTTTCCGCCCACGTTTTCAACTTTGATGGCGGTGTCAGTCATTACGTATCAGCTTAGAGCGGAGAGCGAAGAGCGTAGAGCTATGAATACTTGAATTCGTTAGGTCTCACTTTTTTCTTCTTTGGACTCTGTTTTTAGCCCCTATCCTTTGGCTCTCTAAGGTTCTTGAAAAGGCAGTAATCATTCGACATAACTCATCGAGGTCCTTCAGAATCTCTTCTTTGTCCTTTTCCAGAATAAGGCCATCTTTGGCAAAAACAAGAATCATACTTGCATTTTCGAAGGTTGATCTTCTGGCGATATTCAGAAACTGCATGAATTCTCTGTCAGAGGTACTCCCCGAGCCCTCCGCGATATTGTTTGGCATGGATAAACCGGCGCTTCTAACCTGCTCAGCGAACTTAAAAAGCTTCCTTTCCTCCAAGGACTCTGCCAATCGAAACAGTTTTCTTGCTACCTCGACCGCTCGTTGCCAAATTTTGAGATTTTCAAACCTAAACATCACTCTTGTCCAAATTAGTTTTGGAATTTACCCTGTTCTGTCACCCTGAACTTGTTTCAGGGTCTCAAATGGCCTTGTTTTGTGAGATGCTGAACCGAGTTCAGCATGACACGGGGAAAAGAAACCTGTTCTTGAAAAACCAGATAAATATCAAAAACTCTAATAAAATCAGCGGCGCTTTTGAAAATACACGACCAATTTGGACAGCAGTGCCTAAACATAGTCATTCTTATCGGCTCCCAGCTCTACGCTCTCCGCTCCTCACTTTTTAGATGACATCGGCGAAGGTCTTTTCGGTTTTGCGGAAGTATCGGACTCCAGTAACGAGAAGAATGGCCACGAGCGACAATGAAACGAAGAACCCCGGCCAGTGGATCAGGGTCTCCCCCCCAATGATGGCCCAGCGAAATCCGTCGATCACTCCAACCATGGGATTGATCGAATAGAGCAGGCGCCACTTTTCTGGGACGATACTGCTCGTAAATCCGACCGGTGAAATGAAAAGCCCAAATTGAACGATAAACGGGACGATGTAGCGAAAATCCCGATACTTCACATTCAAGGCTGTCAGCCACAATCCGCAGCCCATGGAGGCTGCAAAGGCAATGAGGATGAAGAAAGGCAATGTCAAGATACGCCATCCCGGCAAGAACTGATACCAGATCATAAGCAGAATCAGGATGGTTCCAGAGATCAGGAAGTCAACAAAGCTTGTTATCACTGAGCTTGCGGGAATGATTAAGCGTGGAAAGTAAATCTTAGAAATAAGGTTAGCATTGTTGATGAGGCTACTGCTTGCTTCGGACAGAGAGTTGGCAAACAATTGCCACGGAAGAACCGCAGAGAAAACCAAGATAGGGTATGGCGCCCCTTCGGAAGGAAGTTTGGCCAGTTTTCCAAAAACAATTGTAAATACAACCATCGTAAGGAAAGGTCGTAACACAGCCCATGCAATGCCGATAACCGTTTGCTTGTAGCGAACAAGAATATCGCGCCAGGAGAGAAAGTAGAACAACTCCCTATAACGATAAAGGTCTCTCCAGTACTGCGCTTCGGTCCGCCCAGCCTCAATAATTAATTCTTTTTGATCTAAGCCGTTCATGTTCATTGGGTTTTTGGGAACCTTGAAACAAACCAGTCAATCGTTTTTTTTAATCCCTCCTCAAGATTGGTCTTTGCTTTGAACTCAAATTCTTTTTTGGCCTTGGAGACATCGAGCCTTCTTCTTGGCTGTCCATCCGGTTTCGTTTTATCCCAGATAATCCTCCCTTTGAAACCTGTCAGCTTTGCTATGAGCTTTACAAGATCTCTGATCGAAATCTCAAAGCCTGCTCCGAGGTTCACAGGGTCAGGTTTGTCATAACGCTCGGTGGCTAAGAGAATTCCTTCCGCTGCATCCTCGACGTAAAGGAATTCACGAGTTGGTTTGCCTGTTCCCCAGACAGTAATCGAGGGAGGTTGGAGGTTTGAGGTTGGAGGCAAATGGACTGCATTGACGCATTTCCTGATGAGGGCGGGGATGACATGGGACGATTCAAGATCGAAGTTGTCTCCTGGACCGTACAGGTTGGCAGGCAAGAGGTAAATAGCATTCAACCCATATTGCCTTCTGTATGACTGAGCCTGAACGAGGAGCATCTTTTTCGCTAACCCATAAGGGGCATTCGTTTCTTCCGGATATCCGTTCCATAAGTTTCTCTCTTTGAAAGGGATTGGCGAAAATTTCGGGTAGGCACATACTGTCCCTACGGCAACAAATTTTTCGATACCTACTTGTCGACCCACCTCCATCATTTGAAGGCCCATCAGAAGGTTTTCATAGAAAAACTTTCCGGGATTCTTTTGGTTCGCCCCAATTCCTCCTACCCTTGCGGCCAGATGGATAACGACATTGGGTCTCGCATCCCTGTAAAGTCGCTTAACGGCTTCCATTCCAACGAGATCATAGTCCTTGCTTCGGGGGACGAATATTTCCTTGCAACCTTTCTCTTTCAATTTTTCTACAACATGGGTTCCTAAAAACCCTGCCCCTCCAGTAACCAAAATTGTTTTGTTCTTCCAGAAACCCATGGTGCACAAAGAAGCGTGGTCTAAATCTTCCCCTGGCGGAAGGCTTCCTGAATCTCAATGGTTTTTCGGGGAAGGGATTTTCTCAGCTTGTTTCCAAGATAAAGCCATCGGAGGCGGCGCTCCATAGGCCATCGCCTATATTCGTCAATCTGCTCCTGGCTCACATAGTAGGTAAATCCCTTCTTCTCTTTTTCCATTATTTTTCTAAGATCCTCCTCAGGTGCTCGACGTCTGCGAGGTCTTGCTCGCGGCCCGCCTTAACTTTGATCTCGATCAGGTCTTGAATCGAAATTAAAGGAACTGGGATTTCCCCTAATTCAATCTTGACAGACCTTCCCTTCAGTTCATCGTATGGCACGGGAGAGACAAAAACGATGTCAATCTCACCGATGGGAAGCTTTTCAGCATAAAAGTTTAACG
>CAYMTD010000221.1:0-4497 GCA_964393245.1 uncultured Syntrophaceae bacterium | reverse complement strand
CGAGCCCCCTCCTTTCTCAAAAGATCTTCCATCCGCTGGTGCACCAAGCGAATGAGCGACTCCGGGAAATAACCTCTTGCCACTCCCGACTGATTGGTAATGACGACCGCCTTGAACCCATGCTCGTTTAGTAAAAGAATCGCTTCCCCCACTCTGGGAAGGAGGACGAATCGATCCAAGTGGTTGACATAACCCACCTCTTCATTCAAGGTCCCATCTCGATCAAGAAAAACAGCCCGGTGTCCCATACCCCTTTCCGATTGCGGAATACGGATCGCGACTGCCTGCCGGCAGGCAGGGAATGCGGAGTCAAAATCTGAAATCTAACATCTCAAATCTATTTGTCTCCCGTTCTCCGTGTCACCGAGTCACCGCGTCTCCCTGTCTCCCCATCTCCCTATCTCTCATTCGACAAACCGACTCAACTCGAAGCCATCAGGCGGAGTGAATCGCAAAAAAGACCGATGGTCCTGCCAGTCCCCGATATTGAAATAGCGGCATCTCCTTCCTTGGAGCCACTCCTCTTCATCTTCGGGAAAATGGGAATGGCCCAGGATGACAATTTCGAATCCTTCCATGAACTTCCGGTGCGCGAACGCCTTGAAAGCGGGAGGCGGCCGAGTGGGTTGTTCTCTGTGATACTTTTGGTAACTCATCCGACTCAGCCATTGAGCGATTGTGCGCGAAAGTCGAGGGCCTGCAAAATGGATGAGACCATAGGTCCACCGGTTCTTCAGCAACCTTCGAAAAGCCCGGTACTTCCACTGCCTGGAATTCGAGAGATCCCCGTGGGCAATGAATGTTTTTTTTCCTCCTAACCTTTCCTCGCTTCCATCCGCATGAACCTCCACTTCCATCTGAAATTGCTCCGAGAAAAGGGATTCGAGAAAAAAGTCGTGATTCCCTTCAAAATATTTGATCGTCATGCCTTGGCGAGAGAGGACTTGAATTTTTTCAAGAACGGGAAGATATTCGGTAAAGGGAAAGGATCTCTTTTTTGAAGGAACGTTCTTAAAGCCAAAGAAGAATTCGAAGAGATCGCCCAGGATCACCAGATGGCTCATTTGCTCCTTTTCCAGATCCAGGAATCTGAGAAAGGATTCCATCGCTTCATGATCCCTTCCCGTGAAATGGGCGTCTGAGACAAAGATCCAGTTCTTTTCGGAATGGGGAAACAGGAATTCGTTACCTCCCTACACCGCAATAACTGAAACCCAATCGCTTCATCTGATCCGGCTCATAGACATTTCGGAGATCGATGAATATAGGCGATTTCAATAGCGCTTTAATCCGTTGGAGATCGAGCCGTCGAAACTGGTTCCACTCCGTCACGAGGACCAAGGCATCGGCATCCCTGGCCACGTCGTAGGCGTCCTTCCCATACTCCACTTCAGGCAATACGGCTTTCGCCTCTTCCATAGCCGCTGGGTCAAAGGCTTTCACTTTGGCTCCCATGGCTAACAGATCTTCGATGATGACGATCGAACTCGACTCCCTGATATCATTCGTGTTGGGCTTGAAGGAGAGGCCTAAGATGCCGATGGTCTTTCCTCGAAGGTCACCCACTTTCTCCCTGATCTTCACCACCATCCTCTTCTTCTGTTCTTCGTTGACCCGAATGACAGAGTCCAGTATCTTAAAGGAATATCCTTTTTCCTGAGCCAACCGCGATAAGGCCCGGGTGTCTTTCGGAAAACATGATCCCCCATAACCCGGACCCGGATGGAGAAACTTCCTCCCAATCCTTCCATCTAAGCCCATGGCCTTTGCTACGTGGTGCACATCGGCTCCCACCTTTTCACAGAGATTGGCAATCTCGTTGATGAAGCTCACCTTCGTTGCCAGAAAGGCATTAGCAGCATACTTGATCATCTCGGCCGTCTCAAGACTGGTGATCACAAAAGGCGTCTCAATGAGATAGAGAGCGCTGTAAATGTCTTTCATGATCGCGATGGCCTGCTCACTCTCGGCACCGATCGTCACTCGGTCAGGGCGCATGAAATCTTCAATCGCGGACCCCTCTCGCTGAAATTCAGGATTAGAGACGACATCAAATGGAACGGGCTGGTCCTGATGATCTTGGATCAGCTTTTTTAGACGACGGGCCGTTCCCACCGGAACCGTAGATTTGATGACGACCACCTTGTAACCATTCATCGATCTGCCGATCTCCTTGGCCACGTGCTCTGCAGCCCGAAGGTCTGCGGATCCATCCGCATGGGAGGGCGTCCCAACTGCAATGAAAATGACCAGACTCGATTTGACCCCTTCTTCGATGCTGGTGGAGAAAGAAAGCCTTCCTTCCCGCATATTCTTGACGACCAGACCCTCCAGCCCGGGCTCGTATATGGGAATGATCCCTTGATTTAGAAGACCGATCTTCCCTTGATCATTATCTACACAGATCAAGTTCATCCCGAATTCAGCCAAACAAGCCCCTGTCACTAACCCCACATAACCTGTTCCGATAACACAAATATTCATCATTCACTCCATTGCTTGAACTGAATGAAATGTATAATGGGTTGACGAAAATTGCAAGACAAAAAGGCCCTCAGGGCCTCTCTCGGCAGCAGGATAGATAATCTTTCAGAGCTTCTGTCCATGGCCTCAAGGTCAACCCCATCTCTCGTTTCAGCTTCTCAGTATCCAGAACGGAGTAAGCGGGACGGGCAGCCGGGTAGGCAAGTTCTTTGGAGGAAATGGGAATGACCTTCACCCCCTCTACGCCCGATAATTTTAAAATCGTTTGCGCATAGTCAAACCAGGTACAGGTATCGCTGTTGGCGACGTGAAAGATCCCCCGTGCTTCCCGCTCAATCAGAAGAGAGATGGCCCGGGAGAGGTCAACGGTATACGTGGGTGAGCCTCTCTGGTCATTGACGACTTGGAGGACCGTTTTCTCCCTGGCCTGACGAAGAACGGAGGCAACGAAATTTCTCCCATGTTTCCCATAGAGCCATTGCGTCCGGATGATCAGCGCATCCTTCGCCAGTTCCTGTACGTATTGCTCTCCCTTCCATTTGGAGCGGCCATAGACATTGAGGGGATGCGGAGGGTCTTCCTCAAGGTAGGGTCCGCCTTTTTTCCCATCGAAGATATAATCCGTGCTGAGGGCAACGACCTTTGCCTCGCAGGCCGCTGCACCTAAGACCACATGCTTCATCCCCTCTGCATTAACGGCGAAGGCTTTCTTTTCGTTTAATTCACATCCGTCGACATCGGTATAGGCCGCCACATTGATGATCACGGCCGGCCCGAAGTTCCGAATCCGGGTAATCGTGTTCTTCTCTTCTTGGATGTCGATCTCCTCCACATCCCATCCTGTGATCTCATCTACGGGAAAGGAGGACTGGAGCGCTTCGACCAAGTCTCTTCCCAACATTCCTTTGGCGCCAATGACTAAGATCTTTCGCATTTGTCTTTCGGTTAAGGTTATGGTTACGAAGCCCCTTTCGAACCATGAACCATGGACCATGAACAATGAACGATTAGCAAAAAAGGTGATCCACCGTTCATTGTCCATTGTTTATCGTTTATCCTTCCCTTTTTACCGATTCCCATACATCCTTTCATAATATTCAAGGTACTCCCCTGTCTTGATCTTCCGCCACCATTCTTGATGTGTTTGATACCACGCCACGGTCAGCCGAATCCCTTCTTCGAAAGAGATGGTAGGGGTCCAGCCTAATTCCCTCTCGATCTTGGAGATATCCATCGCGTATCGCCGGTCGTGACCTGGACGGTCCTTCACAAACCGGATGAGCGAATGCGGTTTGCCGAGCGCATCCAAAACCATCTTCGCTACTTCCAGGTTTGGTTTTTCACTCCGGCCCCCGATGTTGTAAACTTCTCCCTCCCTCCCATGGTGAAGAACTGTATCCAGTGCTCGACAATGATCCTCAACGTAGATCCAATCCCTGACATTCATCCCGTCTCCATAAATAGGAAGTTCCTTGTCTTCGATTGCATTCGAGATTAATAGAGGAATCAGTTTTTCCGGAAATTGATACGGCCCGTAATTATTGGAACATCGGGTAATGAAAGTAGGAAGGCAATAGGTGTGATGGTAGGCCCTGACCAACATGTCCGCAGCCGTCTTGCTGGCTGAATAAGGGCTGTTGGGGGCGAGAGGGGTTTCCTCGGTAAAGGCCCCTGTCTCCCCAAGGGACCCGTAGACCTCGTCTGTTGAGATATGGAGGAACCGGACTTTCTGCTTTGGAAAAATCTTTCGAACCGCTTCCATAAGGACGAACGTGCCAAAGACATTCGTTTTCATGAAGGCGCCGGGATCTTCGATCGACCGATCGACATGGGATTCAGCCGCAAAGTTGACGATGGCATCCACACCCTCATTGAGGGTGGCCTCCATTTGAGGCGCCTCTGCAATGTCCGCCTTAATAAAATGGTACCGCGGAGAAGAACGGAGCTCTGCCAGGTTCTCCAAATTTCCTGCGTAGGTCAACTTATCAACATTGAGGACAGAATACTTTGGAT
>CAYMTD010000220.1:0-4528 GCA_964393245.1 uncultured Syntrophaceae bacterium | reverse complement strand
GTCCGGTGAATCAATTTTCGATTGCAAGAAGGGCAATACGTGGAATTCTGTATATGCCCGGGCACATTCCAAATGTAAACATAATGCAAACCATTTTTCTTTGCAATCTCGTAAGCCGATTCCAATGTGGAGATGGGGGTAGGGGGGAGATGAGTCAATTTATAGTTCGGAAAGAACCTCGTAAAATGGAGGGGGGTGTCCGGCCCTAAATTCTCCCTGATCCATTGACACATCTGGTCGATCATCTTTGGGTCATCGTTTAATGTTGGGACAATGAGATTGACGATCTCCAGCCAAGTTCCCTCTTTTTTGACTGTCAGGAGGGACTCAAGAACGGGCTTCAGCGTTGCCGAGCTCACCTCCTCATAAAATTTTTCGCTGAAGCCCTTGAGGTCGATTTTCACCGCATCGAGTACCTTGAGCAATTTGAGCAGAGGTGCCTTCTGGATATATCCGTTTGAGACGATCGAAGTCCATAGCCCCTCCTGTTTGGCGATCGTCGAGATGTCGTACAAATACTCATAGTAGACCGTAGGTTCCGTATAGGTGAAGGAGACAGAATTTAGCCCCTGCTTTTTTGCCTGAAGGACGATTTGAAAAGGGGGGTAAGAGTGAAAGCTAAGCTCCTCAAGGCTTTTCTGGGAGAGATGCCAGTTCTGACAATACTTGCACCGTAGGTTGCAACTGGCGCAGGTGATACAGAGTCTGAAATGCCCGGGAAAGAAATGATAAATAGGTGCTTTTTCAATTGGGCCAACATCGACAACACAGGGGTTGCCATAAACGACGCTGTAGAGTTTTCCATTCTGGTTTTCGCGATTTCTGCAGAACCCTCTTTTCCCCTTATGGATCACACACTCTCTTGGGCAGAGGAGACATTGAACTTTTTGTTCATCCAGTTTTTTATAGAACATTGCCTCACGATCGGATGTGACCGGAGATGGTTTTCCCTCTGATTCATTTGGCATCGATAGGCTTCCTATGAAAGCAAAGGATGTAAATGTTTTTTTAAGAAAGTCCCTTCTATCAAGTATCTCGCGGTACTTCAAGCTGACCTAACCTAATGTAGCCTTTTACCTGTAGGGTATGCTTACTGAGCGGACCGTTTGCTTTTTTCTTACAAGCTATCCAATGGACTCCTGATTTCTGGGGGCCTCTTTCTTATCATCAATCCCCTTTGCCGGAGCGGACCATGAGGAGAATTGATCCTCCTTTTCGCCCTTGGTACAGAGGTCAGATCATCCACCTCCTTTTGTAAGATGTGGCGATATAGAAAGAGTAGGGCATTGAATGCCTGATTCTGGGTTGAGGCAGAAACCCGATCCTGAAGGGCAAGGTGGCTAAGATACTTGATTTCTTGAGATACCTTTCAACATAAAGGATGACCGCATCCGCCGGCTGCCTCACCTGCCGGTCCGAAACTTTTTGTCACCCTCTAATGAGCCCAGATATTGGGAGGCACTTTCTGAGTTGATATTTTCGAGTTGATAATCACAGAATTTGAGAAATCTCCGCACCCAAAATACATGTAGAACTTAATCTTGTCTTCTAGCACAGACCCTAATTTTGCAAGAAACGATTCAAAATCCCTGAGCACTTCGGTTTTCATCTTTCCCGTAACCCCTCAATAATTAGATTGAGAACTCAATTATATGCAGTATAAAAATAACGGTCAAATAGATTATTCCGATTCACAAGATGCCCCCGTATAACATCAAAAATCTCACCGACTGATATTATAAACAATACCACTTAATGCTTTACTCAAAACTCTTTGGGCTCTTTAAATAAGTTTGACAAACTCGTTTACCAGGTACAGAATCCTCACAAACTGCACCCCGCAGTTCAATAATCGTTGGCCCTATATTTAAATAAATGAGGATGCGGTCGAACGGGATGCCTTATGAAAATTAGCGGTTTTTCTACAATCCCCCCTCTTGACATAACTTTCCCTTTGTGATTATAATGTAATTACTTTATTGAGGAGGAATTGCCCAATGAAGGCGCGTTTAGTTCGCATTGGTAATTCACGTGGTATCCGGCTTCCCAAGGCAATCATCGCCCAGGCCGGTTTGACAGATGAAGTGGAGATAGGCGTAAGGGATGGAGCTGTTGTTATCGCCCGGACAAGCTCTGCTCGCTCAGGCTGGGCTGACGCTGCCAGGCAAATGCGTCAGCGCGAAGATGATCGGTTGCTTGATATTCCCACTCCTACGCGCTTTGACGAAAAGGAATGGCAGTGGTGAAGACTGAAGATGTTTGCCGCGGTGACGTATTCCTTGTTAGCCTCGATCCGGCCAAAGGGGGAGAGATCCAGAAGACTCGTCCGTGTGTAATTGTCTCTCCGGACGAACTTAATGCCTATTTGCGAACTTTTATTGTGGCTCCTCTCACAACTGGAGGCCATCTTT
The DNA here is from genome assembly GCA_964393245.1 of uncultured Syntrophaceae bacterium. Taxonomy (GTDB): domain Bacteria; phylum Desulfobacterota; class BSN033; order BSN033; family UBA1163; genus CAYMJV01. The sequence continues at coordinate 2,117 of CAYMTD010000220.1, read as the reverse complement.
ATCCGTTTCGAGTCCCGTGCCGATTTAAAGGTCGGGTAGGGTACGTCGTGATTGACCAAATTCGCACTGTCGATCGGGAACGATTGGTGCGTCGTCTTGGTAAGCTGTCACCATCTACGTTAGGGCATGTTCTTAGAATACTGCAGGAGATGTTTACACCATAATTATGGGCTAACAAATCAATCAAGGCGACGGGGAATAAGCCCGGTCGTTTTATGCAAGGGTGATTGCCCCCGCGCCTTATTTCTATCGTTAGCCTGTGATAAAAGGGCTTTTCAGTGCACTTTGAGATTTTAAGCAAGATCCTTTGGACCGAAACGATTGCCACCGGTCATAGCATTCATGAGTTACGTAGGTTGAATCGTGTCTATGGAAAAACGAACTGGAGAAAACGTAAAGGAATTGCTAAAATTAGACTGGCAGATGGGGCCGTAAAACTTGCAGAACTACATTGGTACGAGGGGCACGGTAAGGGGAAGAAAGAGATAAAAATCAAAAAGTATTTGGAGTGAAGAGCGATGAAACGAAGATTTCTGCTTTGCATTGACAACGAAGGTTACGAGGCATCCTTGGAGATACGAAAGTTGTATGAGACGATTCCAGACAAGGGGGCTGAGCGTCACAACCAGGTAAGAATCATTGACGAGTCCGGAGAGGATTATCTTTACCCTTCCAGGTTCTTTGCACCTGTCAGGCTTTCAATGCAAACAAAAAACAGAATACTCGAAAAAGCAGCCTAACAAGTCAATCAAGGCGACGAGGAATAAACCGCTAGGGTTTTTTGTAGGGCTGCTTCTCCTCGCGCCTTGTATCGGCGCCAAGACAGAAAAAGGTGATGATAACAAACCTAACCAAATTATTTTCTGCGCCGAACAAGGCGCTCGAGTGGACGTTCACTCGTCTGCATGCCTGGAGGCCGCATCCTCGTGACCGCCACTCAGCGCCGACCGTTAGACGGCTTCAATTAGTCAGGCCGAGTGTATCCCCTCAAGGGTGAAAGGAGTGTAAGAGATGATTACCGACGAGATCAAGCGAGTTGTGAAGACCCGCTATGGCAAATTCGCTGAGACTGGCGGCAAGCGGGAGTCCTGTTGACCCAGCAAGGGACAGCCCAGTTCGGGCTATGCGGTTGATCAAGGACTCTATGGGCAGGCAGAGCTTTCCTTAGTGCCAGAGGTTGCTCTTAACCTCTCGCGGGGTTGTGGCAACCCGACTGGTTTCGCCAAGCTTCAGCCCGGCGATGTGGTTGTAGATTTCGGCTGTGGGGGCGGCATAGACGTCATCCTGGCTGCTCACAAAGTCGGATGGCAAGGAAGAGTAATCGGAATAGATGGCGCACCTCAAATGATTGAGCGAGCCAAGCAGGCGGTGGATGAGGCGGGCTTGCAAGACAAGAACATCGAGTTCCGCAACGCTTACTTGGACGAGACAAAGCTTCCAGACGGTCTCGCGGATGTCGTGATCTCCAACTGCGTCATCAACCTGTGTCCCGACAAGGACGCAGTATATGAAGAAGCCTTTCGTATCCTGCGATCCGGTGGCCGAATCGCCATCTCGGACATTGTTCTCACTGAGAAGGTCGTTCCTGAGCTGCGCCAGCGCTTCCAATCGACTTGGGCAGGATGTTTGGGCGGGGCTATTCCTGAAGAGGACTATTGGCAGACGGTGAGAGAGGCGGGCTTTGCTGAGATTCAAATTGTTGCCCGTCACCTGCTCACGCCAGAGGAATTGGAAGCAATGGCTTGCTGCCCTGGCGAAGAATTTACTCCGCCGCCGAGCAAGGAAGATCGTGCTGCTGTGGAAGGTAAGGTGGCTAGCGTCAAATTCACAGCGATGAAGCTGCCTGTTAAGTGAAGATTGGATTGAAAACGCGAAACAGCGCCGCCTAACAAGGCTCTGTACTTGGCCGCTATTTCACCGCGTTCCATAGCGGCAGGTGAGCTTGGTCGTTGGGTTGATTGAAAGGAGAGCATCATTAAGTTCAATGATGGATGGTAAGTTGGTGATAAGGTATCGAACCGTGGTTCTTTCAATGTTGAGCTGGAGCAAAAGGGAACCATGTATAACGAAAAAATATCCAGACGTTCATTTCTAACCATTTCTGCCATAACCGCAGC
>CAYMTD010000219.1:0-4545 GCA_964393245.1 uncultured Syntrophaceae bacterium | reverse complement strand
AATGAGTAGAGTCATTGCTGAGACTATCGATATCATCAAAGAGAAGTCCCCTGTCGCCTTAGAGGAGATCTCGATTGAGGATCTCATCATCGGCATCTTTTTTACCGGGGTGAAACTCTCAACGGGCCATGCCGGAGTGGCCTTCACACCCATCGCGGAGATTTCAGAGGCCGTATGCTGCCCTACTACGGCCGCCAGGATGCCCCAGGCCGGGAATCTGGAGGGGCGCCCCGCTTCCGAAATCACTGCATATGCTCTCGATCCCAATGTGATTAAGAGCGCCATCGGAGTGGCCACTCTTAACGCCCTCTCTCAGTTGATCTTAGAATCAGCCAATGAAAAAGAATACGAGATGATTAGGGATCGGGATGGATTCAATCTCTTAAACATTCAGCCCCATGAAACGGTATCGTTGATTGGCGCCTTCGGTCCTTATATCCGACGCCTAAAAACGATGGGAAATTTTTTTTTCATCATCGAAAAGAATTCTCAAACTTTGAGACCGGATGAAATGAAATATTTCAAACCCGAATCTGCGATGAGGGAAGCCTTGGAGAAATCAGGTGTGGCCATATTGACAGGCACCTCTATTGTTAATCACACGATTGATCAGATCCTCTCCCTTCTGAGAAATGGAATTCGGACGGCTATCGTCGGACCGACGGCCAGCATGATTCCCGATGCCTTTTTTAAAAGAGGGGTGAGGGTAATGGCCGGGATGAGAATTTTCAACCCCGACATGATGACCAGGATATTGAAGCAGGGGGGCTCCGCTTATCATCTTTATAAAGAATGTTCTGATAAGATCGCTTTTATCAAAAAATGATAAGAAGGGAGGTTCCCACTATGAAGCAAAGTATTCTAACGGGATTAGTAGTGGTCCTTCTAAGTTCCCCGGTTTCTGGTGTCGAAACCACCTGGCAGATCGACCCTGACCATTCGAACCTGCAATTCAAAATCAAGCATCTAACTGTTTCCAATGTCAGGGGATCTTTTGCTAAGGCGAAAGGAGTGGTCATGATAGACGACCAGAATATCTCAAACTTGCGTGTAGACCTGACGATTGATGTTGCCTCGATCAGTACGAATCATGCTAAGCGAGACGAACATCTGCGGAGCCCTGATTTCTTCGATGTGGCCAAATATCCGGTGATCACTTTTGTTTCGAAGAAGGTGACCCCAGCCGGGACAGATAGACTGAAAGTGACAGGTGATCTCAAAATCCGCGATATAACTCGTGAAGTGACAGTCGATGTGGAAGGGCCAACACCCGAAGTGAAAGATCCCTGGAGCAGTTTTAGGCGTGGCGCTACAGGGGCTACAAAAATCAACCGGAAGGATTTCGGAATTACGTGGAGCAGGACCTTAGATACCGGAGGTCTTGTCGTAGGTGACGAAGTGGATATCACTGTCGAGATCGAACTGGTCAGAAAGTAGGTTGGAGCGGAGTCACCTGCAAAACGCTTTCTTCTATTTTCTTCGGCCTTCCATCGGGATTCTCTCGTTGAACCCGTCCCTTCTTAATCCTTTCAGATTAAACTTGGTGTCAGGCATGACTAATTTCCTTATTTCTCGCTCCCTTCCGATTCAGTAAAATCGATCATTCAACTGCTAATATTTAATTATTTATGCCTGACCCCATTCCTGTCGCCATGATCAAATTGGCACGCTCTCTGGGAACCTGTTTCGGAGATTGAAGTCAAAAAGGAATGTAGGGCAAGGCTTCAGCCTTGCAATGATGAATATCAAAGAGAAAATAGATGACTAAAGATAGTGTCCTTTATAAAAAACGTACAAGACTAAAAGATTTCGATTATAAAGGTTGTTATCGTTATTTCATTACGTTATGCACTTCATTTTGCGAAAGGAAGAAGATACACTTGACATTGTCCATTACATTTTCAATAATCCTGTGGGAAAAAAATTAGTAGATGATTCACTCTTGTCCAAATTAGTTTTGGAATTTACCCTGTTCTGTCACCCTGAACCTGTTTCAGGGTCTCAAATGGCCTTGTTTTGTGAGATGCTGAACCAAGTTCAGCATGACACGGGGAAAAGAAACCTGTTCTTGAAAAACCAAATAAATATCAAAACCTCTAATAAAATCAGCGGCGCTTTTGAAAATACTCGACCAATTTGTACAACAGTGTAGATGATTATAGAAATTACAGATTTCTTGGTTCTTCTGAATTTGACATAAAGCAACCCTAAAGGGTTGCCCTACACATTCTCTATGTTTACTCCATCAAAGAATTACCTTTTCATCCTGATTTTTTTAATACTTGTGACATTGCCTTCTCCCTCGCATTCCACCCCTGAATATGCCCAACAGACAGGATTTGAGTGCCAGACCTGTCATATCGACGCCACGAGCGGAGGGAAACTGACAGAGGCTGGAGAGGATTTCAAAAAAGATTTGACAATCAAAGGTTTGTATCGTCCGCTTAAACCAATCCAAAAAGTGGTTCGTTTGATCATCGGGTATCTTCACCTCTTGACCGCCATCGCCTGGTTCGGAACGATCCTTTATGTCCACATTCTGCTAAAACCGGCTTATGCAGCAAAAGGGTTGCCGAGAGGAGAATTGGTCCTTGGCTGGGTTGGGATCATTCTTCTCTCTGCAACGGGCATCCCCCTCACCATCACTCGAATTTCGGCCTGGGAGGCCTTCTACACGACGAGATTCGGGATTCTACTGGGTATCAAAATCATTCTATTCCTTGTTATGGTTACCTCAGCCGCTGTGGTGACATTTGTGATCGGACCGAAATTGAGGAAAAGAAGTTCTCAGCCCTCGCCGGAGAAAAAAACGAGGTTTACCCTGGAGGAACTCTCTCGGTTTGACGGCAGCGAGAAAAGACCAACCTATATCGCCTATAAAGGAAAAATCTATGATGTCAGTGCAAGCAAGCTCTGGGTCGAGGGAAATCATGTCAGAAAGCATCTGGCAGGGAACGACCTCACAGAGGCGTTAAGAACAGCCCCTCATAACGAAGATAAGATCCTCGGGATGCCTCTTGTTGGAGAATTGATCACATCCGAAACCAAAGTCCAGAAACCTGTCCATGAAAAAGTCTTTTATTTCATGGCGTATATGAATCTCGTTTTCGTCTTCTTGATAACTTTTATTATTGCCCTCTGGCGTTGGCTGTAGCCCCTTAGAAAATAGGGACAGAAAATAGGGACCCAAACCATTTTTCTTGACAGGTCGCTGTCGAAGGAGACATCCGAATACATGTGCCACGAATCGCCCGAATCATTGGAGGGGGGTATCCCCATCATATCGTTCAAAGGGACAATAACAGGGAAAAGGTTTTTTGACCCAGTGCGATTACGAAAGATATCTCTCCTTCCTCTCAAAATACTCAGAAGAAAAGGAGACTGCCGTTCTTGCTTACTGCCTCATGCCGAATCATATCCACTTGCTTATAAGACCCACCGAGGCGGAGTCACTCCCCAAGATGATGCAAGGCCTTACCCTCTGTTACACGAAATATTTCAATGGAGAAAATGGACGGACTGGGCGGCTCTGGGAATGTAGATACTATTGCACTGTTGTCGATGAAGACAGCTATTTGTGGACTGTTAGCAGGTATATCGAAAATAACCCAGTAAGAGCCCGGATGGTCAGGCGGGCCGAGGACTACCCCTACTCCAGCGCCAAGGCTCATATCTTAGGAAAGAAGGATCCTCTTTTGAAAGAGCCCCTGTTTGATAAAGACGAACTGAATGCCTATAGGGAGTTCATCCACTCAGAAGAGGATAAAAAGATCATGGAGGAGATTAGAAAGCAGACGAGATCAGGGAAGCCCCTTGGCGACGGAGGATTTCTCGACACCCTTCCCGAAAAATTGGGTCAGAGCTTCTCTTTCAGACCAAAAATAAGACCTCGGAAAAAATAGAAAAATGGTATGTGTCCCTATTTTTACTGGGCTCACTTCTTAATCAACTTTTGAATTTCGTGGCGTAAGGCTATGGTTGTAGAGGCAAGCCTTGAGCTTATAACGGCACTTAAATTTTTCATTACCGTATAGCCAATGCTTTTTTGCTTTTCGAGTAATTCCATCAACTCTTTTCCATTTATCATGATGATATCTGCCTTCTCATGGCATTTGGCTGACGCGGTTAACCGGTGGGGTGGAACCAAAGCTGACCAACCGAAGACCTCGCCTTTGCTCACTGTGTAGACTTTTGCCATCACTTCATAATCATAAATCTTGAACTCAATCTGGATGTCAACCTTACCGGTTTTCAACAGATATACATCTGCTGCAAAACCACCAATGGTGAAAATGAGCGAACCCTCTTCGTAGGTCTTTTCTCGGCAAAGTCTGGCCACCTCGGCTAATTCTTCATCACTCAATCCCTCGAACAAAATAAAACCCTTCAGATCCTCAGTTGGTATCATTTTTGCTCTCCCTCCCAATTTTATTATTTGAATTGTGAGATGTGATGCCCCAATCCTCTGCTACTCCTCGGAAGGAATGACGGCCTCCCCCAGCATCCACTCATGGCCCAAGGCAGCACGCCATTCCAGCATATCCC
>CAYMTD010000218.1:0-4551 GCA_964393245.1 uncultured Syntrophaceae bacterium | reverse complement strand
GCCATCGATTGTCGCCGTGATTCATATTGATGGAACTCAGGGCTTCCTTGTTCACTGGCTGGGAGAAGTCGAATTCAAAGATGTTTGCATTGGAATGCCAGTGGAAGCGGTCTTCAAGCCAAAAAAAGATCGAGAAGGAAGTATCCTGGATATCAAATATTTTAAACCCATTAAATAGTTCACCCCTCACCCATCCCTCTCCCCCCCAAGGGAGAGGGATAGGGTGAGGGGGGGTCAGAGTAATGTAGTTCGGAGTTCGGAGTCGTAAAAAATACTCCGAACTGTGAACTCCGAACTCATAACTCAATCCGGAGGATTGTATGCCACTCGATTTTGATTTGACCGATGAGCAGCAGATGCTTCGCAAGATGGTCCGAAACTTCGCTGAAAAGGAGATCGCCCCGATTGCCCAGGAACTGGATGACAAGGAAGAATTTTCGTACACTCTAACCAAGCGGATGGGAGACTTGGGGCTGTTTGGTCCTTTTGTGCATGAGGAATATGGTGGAAGCAACGTAGGTTACGTGTCCTACATCATTGCCGTTGAAGAGATTGCAAGAATTGATGGCTCGCAGGCGGCCACCCTTGCTGCTGGAAACTCGCTCGGAATCTCACCGATCTATTATTACGGCAATGAAGAACAGAAAAAGAAATGGCTTCCAGATCTCTGCTCAGGCAAAGCCCTCTCTTCCTTCGGCTTGACGGAGCCCAATGCGGGCTCGGACGCAGGAGCCTCTAAGACAAACGCGGTTTTACAGGGAGAACACTGGGTAATCAATGGTTCAAAAATTTTCATCACCAATTCCACGACAGACATCAGCAAGGTCTGCGTCGTTCAGGCCGTGACTGGGAAGAGGGAGGATGGAAGGACAGAACTCTCCTGCATCCTTGTTCCAAATGGCACCCCAGGTTTTACGACCAAGACCATGCATGGAAAGATGGTCTGGAGGTCCTCCAATACAGGAGAGCTCTATTTCACCGACTGCAAAGTTCCCAAGGAGAATCTCCTCGGCCGAAGGGGGGATGGATTCCATCAGATGCTCGCCACGCTCGACGGAGGAAGGCTCAGCATTGCTGCCATGGGTCTCGGGGGCGCTCAAGGGGCTTTTGAATTGGCGCTCAAATATGCCAGTGAGCGTGAACAATTCGGCAGACCGATAGGCTCATTTCAGGTCAATGCCTTTAAATTAGCAGACATGGCTACGGAGATTGAGCTCGCAAGGCTCTTGCTCTATAAGGCCTGCTGGTTGTGTGAGCAACACCGGCCTTTCTCCAAGGAATCGGCGATGGCAAAGATGTTCTGCTCTGAGATGTACCATCGCGTGGCGAATCAGGCCGTTCAACTCCATGGGGGATATGGTCTGATGAAGGAATATGCCGTTGAACGCCATTACAGGAATCAAAAACTTTTAGATATCGGCGAAGGTACTTCAGAAGTCCAGCGAATCGTCATCGCCCGACACATCGGCGTCCCAGGCCGAGCCCTTTAAACCAGTTACGTGTCCGACGTCCGTTCTCCGTGCTCTGAAACCCTTCACGGACACGGTGACACGGCCAAATATTTCATTGCCTCTTCTGCCCAATTTTGGTATTTTGTTTCGATAATGAGCTTAGCCAGGCGCATCTTAGAAGGCGATATTCGGGCAGCCTCCAGGCTGATGAGGGACATCGATGATCGGATCCCCTCGGCCATGAATGTCTTAAAAGATCTCTATCCCAAAACCGGTCGAGCCTATGTCATTGGAATTACGGGTCCTCCAGGTTCCGGTAAGTCGACGATCGTCGACAAGATGGTTGACATCTTTCGTAAAGAGGGAAAGAGCGTTGGGATAGTGGCCGTCGACCCCACCAGCCCCTTTACCGGCGGGGCGATCTTAGGGGATCGCATTCGGATGCAGCGCCATGCCACGGATGAAGGCGTCTTCATCCGCTCCTTAGCCACCCGAGGATGTCTCGGGGGGCTCTCGCGTTCCACTCAAGACATTGTCAACGTGATGGACGCCATGGGGAAGGATATCATCCTGGTTGAAACCGTTGGCGTCGGCCAAGATGAGGTAGAGATTGTTAATACAGCTCACACGTCCATTGTCGTCCTCGTTCCAGGTCTTGGGGATGACATCCAGGCCATCAAGGCGGGAATTATTGAGATCGGAGACATCTTCGTCATTAATAAGTGCGACCGGGAAGGTGCGGATAAGATGGAACGGGATCTCCGGATGGTTCTTGAAATGGGCCGAAAGAGAGAGGACGGGTGGGAGCCCAGCATCTATAAGACAGAGGCGATCTTAGGAAAGGGAATTTTCGAACTGGTCTACGGAATCTACCGACATAAGCAGGCATTAGAACAGAGTCAAATCTTAGAGAAAAAGTTAAGAGAAAGAACCAAGGCCACTTTTTTAGAAATTCTTGAGAGCGAGGTCATGACCCACTTCGTTGAAAAAATGGAGAAGGAGGGGAAATGGGAAAGGCTCATTGATGATTTAACCAAACGCCGCACCGATCCCTATACAGTCGTGGAAAAGATGATGGCCGAAGAACTCAAGAAGCATTAATGGGTGATGGTGACGGTGGCCAGTGACAGTAAATCTCTTTGATTGTTCCCTATCACCGTCACTCGTCACGATCACTCCAAGGGGGGTAAGTTTGGATGAAATCGATTGATAACATCCGAAAGGAATTGGAAAAGAGAAGGCAGGAAGCGCTCTTGGGAGGCGGTCAGGACCGAATAGACAAGCAGCACAAAGATGGAAAACTGACGGCCCGTGAAAGAATTGACCTTCTTCTGGACGAAGGAACGTTTGTCGAACTGGACCGATTTGTGACCCATCGTTGCACCGATTTCGGAATGGAAAAGAAGAAGTTTTGGGGCGATGGGGTCGTCACCGGTTATGGGAAGATTGGCGGCCGTTTAGTCTATGTCTTCTCTCAGGACTTCACCGTATTTGGCGGAGCCTTGGGAATGGCATTTGCCGAAAAGATCTGTAAGGTCATGGACCTTGCCATGAAGACAGGAGCTCCAGTCATTGGACTCAATGACTCCGGAGGGGCAAGAATTCAGGAAGGGGTAGAGAGCCTGGCTGGGTATGCATACATTTTCCTGAGAAATGTCCTCGCCTCTGGAGTCATCCCTCAGATCTCTGCCATCATGGGGCCCTGTGCCGGAGGGGCGGTCTATTCTCCTGCCATGACCGATTTCATTCTAATGACCAAGAAGACAAGTTATTTGCATATCACCGGCCCTGATGTCATCCGGGCAGCCCTCGGTAAGACGGAGACCCCTGACGGAAGGCCCATCACCTCCGAGGTGTTAGGGGGAGCGAAAGTCCATATGGAAAAAAGTGGGGTCGCCCATTTTGTTGGGGAGAATGACGAAGATACCATCCGACTGATTAAAGAGCTTCTTGCCTTCTTCCCTCAGAATAACAAGGAAAAACCACCCATCATCCCTTGTACCGACCATCCCAATCGGATGGATGAATCATTGAAGTCAGTCGTCCCGGATGATTCCAAAAAAGCCTATGACATGAAGAAGATTATCCTTAGCGTCGTGGATCACGGATACTTTCTTGAAGTGCAGAAAGATTGGGCCAAGAACATCGTCGTGGGATTTGCACGATTTAACGGCATGCCCGTGGGCATCGTTGCCAACCAACCCAACTGGTTGGCAGGATCGCTCGACCCTGACTCTTCCGTGAAGGCGGGTCGGTTCGTTCGCTTCTGCGATTGTTTTAACATTCCGATTATCACCTTTGTTGATGTTCCAGGTTTCCTCCCGGGAATGGATATGGAGGAACGAGGTATTATCCGGCATGGATCCAAGCTACTCTATGCCTTCTGCGAGGCGACTGTCCCGAAGATCACCATTATCACCCGAAAGGGCTACGGGGGAGCTTACGACGTGATGTCAAGCAAACACATCCGGGGAGACATCAATTACTGTTATCCGACTGCGGAGATCGCCGTCATGGGGGCAGAAGGAGCCGTCAATATCATCTTCCGAAATGAAATCAAAGAGGCCAATGACCCAAAAGAAACCCGGCAGAGGCTGGTCGCCGAATATCAGGAGAAATTCGCCAGCCCGTACAAGGCTGCCGAATTGGGATATGTCGACGAGATCATCGAACCTGAAGAAACCCGTCCAAAAATCATCCAGGCCTTAGATATTTTGAAAACCAAGGTCGATACCAATCCCTGGCGGAAACATGGAAATATACCGCTGTAAGCGGAAATACGAAGCACGAAATCCGAATCCCGAAACAAATTTTTGGTGTCGAAAACACTGTAGACAAACGATTAAAATGCAGATATACCCCTCCCCCTTGATGGGGGAGGGTGAGGGTGGGGGTGAGAAGATTTAATTCCCCCTCCCCTTTATCCCCTCCCGCCAGGGGAGGGGAGGTTTTTTAGGTTGGTTTTAGAAATTTGGTCATTGGAATTTCGGATTTGTTTCGAGTTTCGATATTCGAATTTCGAATTTGGGATTTTTATGAGGTCAATATGTCCAAGAACATTCGAGAAGAGTTTGAACGCTGGGAAAAGACAACCCTAAAC
>CAYMTD010000217.1:0-4579 GCA_964393245.1 uncultured Syntrophaceae bacterium | reverse complement strand
TCATCGATCGAAGGAGGACATTGTTGATCACCTTCTCCTCAGGCTTGCCTTTCGTGGCGAAAAGGATCTTTTGAAATTCTTTTGGAGAATGGTCAGAACCCTTATTCAATTTATATCCTAAATGCGAGATAAATCTTCGAAACTCATCGATCGCTTCTTCCTTGGGAGGTTCATGAATGCGATAGAGGGAAGGAAGGCCTTTTTCTTGAAGAAAATGAGCAACGGCTTCGTTCGCAGCAATCATGAACTCCTCAATGATCTGATGGGCCAGATTCCTCTCCGCTCGAATGATCCCTTCTGTCCCTCCCTGGAGATCGAGGACGATCTCAGGTTCCGGCAGATCAAAGTCAAGGGCACCCCTTTCGATTCGTTTTCGGCGAAGCTCCTGAGAGAGATCTGCCATCCACTGTATGGAAGGGACAATCGCCTCATACCTCAGCTTTAGATCCGCATCCTCGTTCAAAAGGATCTGTTTGACAAGGGTGTAAGTCAGCCTCTCCCTGCTCCGGATCAGGCTTGGATAGAACCGGACGTTCGTCTGATTGCCCTGAGGGTCATACCTCATCTCAACCGTAAACGTGAGCCGATCGACTCCAGGATGGAGACAACAGATCTCGTTCGATAGTTCTGAAGGAAACATGGGGACGGCGCGATCTGGAAAATAGACACTCGTACCCCGGAGGTAGGCCTCTTCATCGAGGGCTGTCCCCTCTTTGACATAGTGGCTGACATCGGAGATCGAAACGTAGAGGGTCAATCTTCCGTCCCTCTCCTTCTGGATCGAAACAGCATCATCAAAATCTCTTGCCTTTTCTCCATCGATCGTAAAGGTGGAAATATTTCTCAGATCAACACGACCCTGAAAGTCATCGGCGGAGGGGAAGGGTGGAAGGCTTCTGGCCCCCCTCAAAGCCGTCGATGAAAATCGATGAGGGAGGTCGTATTTGTAGATGATGATTTGGGGTTCCACCTCCGGGTCACCCGGATATCCTATGATGTGAGTCACCCGCCCCTCAGGCCTCAGCCTTTCGGTTGGATATCTCGTAATCTCTGCCACGACGATCTGATTGGGTCGAGCCCGCTTGGTCTCTCCCTCCGGGATAAAGACCTCCTGAGTGATTCTTTCGTCCTCCGGGATGACGTAGGAATAATTTTTCCCCCGCATGAACCTCCCCACAACTTTGCGTAACCCCCTTTCCAGAATCCGTATAACCGTCCCTTCCCTTCCTTTCTTGCGTATGGATTCCACCCGGGCCACTACTCGGTCTCCATGCATCGCCTCCTTGAGATTTCTCGGGCTAACAAATATGTCCTGCTCCCCTTCTCTTTCCGGAATGACGAAGCCATATCCGTCCGGATGGCATCTAAGTCTGCCCACGACGAGATTCATCTTCGTGGGCAGGCCGTAACGATTCCCACGTATCTTGACAATCTTCCCCTCGTCCGCCAGGTCCCCAAATACCTCCCTAACCCTTCGCCTCTGGTCTTTTGACAGACCTAAAAAACGAAGAACCTCTCTGACAAGAAGCGGCCGGTCCTCTTCCTCCATCAGCCGAAGGATCTCGTCGGCAGATAGACCTTTCTCTCCAAGGCCTGCCCTTTTCTCTCTTCTTCTCTCTTTCTTACTCATCATAGGCCTCTATGAAAGCGTTTCATCCATGGGTCACACAAAAAAAGGGCATGGAATAGCCCTTTTCGTCAAAACAAACATATCGCCTATTAAGTTTATACTCCTACGCCTCCCGGAAAGCCAAGCGACCGAAACAGAAAGGGAACCAAGGCGATAGCGAGGATGACAAGCCCTACTCCCACAATGAAAGGAAGGAAAATAGCCAGAACCGCTTTTCCGGTCGAGATGGTGTGACCTTCCCTCAGTCCGATGATCATTAAGATCAAGAAATAGATTCCCCCAATGGTACTTCCGATGAACGGTATGACGGCAAAGAGATGACCGGCAAACGCATAGGAGATAGCACGAAAGGTGGACTGGAATCCTCTCTTGTTTCCTCCGACGATCATGAGACAGAGATGGGTCACGATGCTTCCAAAAACGAGAGAAAAAATGATGGCAAAGGGGACGAGAATGATAAGCAGGGTAATATAAATGCTGGATGCAACGTCTGAAAGTTTTCCCACGGGAAACCACTGGGAAAAGAGGTACCATTGCCACACGAGCGCTCCTCCGGAACCGATGATCCCACAGATCAGACCATAAATTAGGGCGGATAGGTACCCCTCTCCGGATCCCACCTTCTTGAAAAACCGAGTGGGTGAGAAGAGGGCATCCCGGGTCGTCCTGAAAAAGGCTGAGATAAACCCTTCCCCGCTCTCCCAGGCAACGAATCTCTCTTCAGGGGAGCGTTCTTTAGTTTTCTTTTCCGTGGGGGGAGCCGCCACTTTTTCAAAGGCAGCTTTTGAAAGGATCACTCCACATTTCACGCATTCGTTGGTCTCGGGTTGTTCGAAACCACATTGCGGGCAGGTAATCATCCTTCCCATAAATGGTTTTTTCGCCGGCTCGGGTTGGGTCGAAATTTCTGGCAGCTCCGGTATCATCTCTTCCTCTTCTTCCACCCTCGTCCTTCCCCCAATTTCTTCAAAGGCCTTCACATACTTCTCCATCTCCTCTTTCGAGATGCCCTTTTTCACAACGACCGGCACTTTCTGCAGCAAACGCTCCGCCTTTTCGGGAGTCAGACTGAATTTTTTCTGAAGACCCCGTAGCAAACGGGCTTCCTCTTCCGGGCCAGCCACCGTAAGGCCCATAAAGATCACCTTATAAACACCCACCGGACTACCTCCTCTGTCCTCGCCTCATACTGCTCTCCTTCGAGAGTTATCACATTCAATCCAAAACCACAAGAATTATTTGCATCGATGGATAGGAAAAAGCCTATTCCCGTCAAACTGATAAGCAACCGGTGGAAGACTTCGATGAGCGGTCATGGCCATTTGGTCCGTCCACTCTTTCATCTTCATAAACTGCTTCAACCCCTCCGCGCGATCAAACTGCTCCATCTTGGCCTCCCATTCCTGCAGGTAGCCTCCCTGTTCCAGTATCTGAGAAAGGAGGTCTTCGATGCAGCGATGGGGGAGTTCCGCCTTTCCCTCCTCTGAAATCCGAATCCCGTTTAAACCCTTTCCTGCTATCGCTTTCAGGTCAAGGACGAAGGGAGAGATCCCAAACAAATAGAAGTCGGATAAGAAGTTCTCCTGAAAGGACATCTCCATAACTTTCTGGAGCGTTTCTCTCCTCCGCCGAGGGATCGAGCAAGGATTCTGGATGCATGGGAAGTTACGAAAGATCTCCCTTTCAAGAAGTTCTTCTCGATTCCCCACCATCAAGGAATATTCCGGGAAGAGAGCGCACGCCATCGGCCTTCCCGGATAGACAGAACACTCCCTTCCGACAAGAAAGGAGCACGGTTTTCTTAACTCGATCGAGACCTTTCCGAGCCAAGGTTCTCCCTCCTCGATGGGATCAAATCCTATTTTGCACTCCTTCTTAAAGAGGTCGAAGACCTTTCGCCCTGAAGCGACGGAGATGGCAAGGAGGTCAACCAGGCTGATGGAAATATGGAGTGCGGGTTCCTTACAACCATGGCGATCACAGCCGTCTGGACACGAGAATTCAGATGAGGCATTGAAGAGAGCCGACCGTTTTTCAAAGTAGGATTCCACAGCATTCTTATATCCAGAATTTTGTCTGACTTCAACCCCCTTCCTTATTGTGGAATGCGGAGTGCGGATTGCGGATTGAAAAAACCGTAGAAATCATATACGATGAGTCCATTTCAATACTTCATATGTGAAACGAAGTTGAAGAAGAGCCCTAATATCAAATTTACGCGATGACTTAGGGGGAGGAGATAATGAAGACGAGAATGACAGAGCTCTTAGGAATCAAACATCCCATCATGCTCGCAGGAATGGCCTTTATTAGCCTGCCAAAACTTGTAGCGGCGGTTTCGAATGCCGGGGGAATTGGAATGTTGAATTCCGTCGCCTATACTCCTAACTAAATGAAAGACGTGATCAGAGAGATAAAGTCTCTCACGGATAAGCCCTTTGGGGTCAATACCACCCTGCTCTTTCCCAATGCGAAAGAAAATGTGGAGGTGGCTCTCGAAGAAAAGGTCCCGATTTTAAATTACGCCTTGGGGAAAGGTGATTGGCTAATTAAGGCTGCTCACGAATACGGCGGTAAGGTTTTGGCAACGGTGGCCATCGAGCGACACGCGCGCCGAGCTGAAGTGGATGGAGCAGATGCTCTGGTGGTCACAGGCCACGAAGCAGCAGCCCATGGGGCAGACGTGGGCACTTTGGTATTGATCCCTTTGATCGCTCGCCAGACGAAAATTCCAATCATCGCCGCCGGTGGCTTCTGCGACGGCAGAGGGTTGGCGGCTGCCCTGGTTTTAGGAGCGGATGGAATTTCGATGGGCACTAGGTTCATGTTGACTCAAGAATGCGAAATGCACCAAAAGGCGAAAGAGCTTTCTCTGAAAGCGACAGCGGAGGATACGATTTGTTCTGAAAAGATTGACGGTCTGCCTGGAAGATGGCTCAAGACTCCGGC
>CAYMTD010000216.1:0-4580 GCA_964393245.1 uncultured Syntrophaceae bacterium | reverse complement strand
GTTAAAGACATCAGTATGGGAGGGCTCTCCTTTGAACATATCTATGATGAAGATCCGGAAGGAGACCCCTCGCAGAGAGAAGTTTCCCTATGGGTAGATAATTACAGTATGGTGAATATTCCATGCAGGGTGGTTTATGACATCCCCATCAGTGATCCTCCAGAATATGACTATCTCAGCATTCATTTCAAAACCAGAAGGTGCGGAGTCCAATTTGGAAAGCTCACAGAGAACCAAGAAGCCCAGCTCAATTCTTTCCTCAAGACGCACGCCAAAGGAAAATTTGGGCAAGACCCCAGCGGTGCGAAGTGACCCGCACCTTTGCATGGCATCAGCACTTCCCTGCACTTAACTTCCAGTGGAGATCTCGGAGAGCCTTCACTCTCCCCGAACAAACATAATAAATTTTATTATCAAAAGGATTGAAGTTCTTTTATAATATTTTATAAAATAATCATGGAACCAAAGGGAACGAGGTGTTGAAAGGAGAATCATTGAGAATTGGTGCCTTTGAGTTAAACGAACCCGTCCCGGAACTGAGAGAACCTTATGCCCTGGCGATCCTTCGCCCATGGATCGATGTGAACAATGTGGGTACTCTTGTCATTAATGGATTGGAGACTCAACTTGGGGCGAAGGAACTTGGAAGACTGGCCAGGCCCGGTCATTTTTTTGATTATACTCGTTATCGGCCCATCCTTTATTTAGAAGAGGGGGTTCGGAAAGTAAATATCCCAAACACCACGATAAGCTATGTGAAGAGAGAAAATGAGAATGATCTTCTTTTCCTTCACCTCCTTGAACCCCACGCTCTTTCCGAGGTCTATGTGGATTCCGTGCTTCGGGTGCTCAGAGCCTTTGGGGTGAAGAAGTACATACTTTTGGGAAGCATGTATGATGCGGTCCCTCACACAAGACCCTTGATTGTGAACGGAGGAGCAATCGGCCGAGAAACCGAGCGCGACCTCAAGAAATCAGGGGCTCAGCCGAGTTATTACCAAGGTCCCACCACCATTACGATTCTGATCAGTCAAAAAGCACCCCAGTTCGGAATTGAAACAGTCTGGTTTATCGTTTCCCTACCTCAATACGTTCATGTGGAGGAAGATTTTCTCGGAAAAGTGCGTCTCATGGAAGTATTGAATCGACTCTATCGACTTCCTTTGGACAAGAGAGATTTTGAGAAGGCAGGGGAACAACTTAGGCTCACCAATCAGAAGGTAGAAAAAACGCCTGAATTGAAGGAGCTTCTCCCTCAGCTCGAAACTCTTTATGAGGTTCGAATCAAGAGAAAGGCTGGCGACAAAGAGCCGAAACTTTCGCCCGAGATGGAAGATATTCTCTGGAAAATCATTGGGAAAGATATCGGAGAAGCATAAGCATCTTGTAAGTGTACTTACTTGGTTCGGGAGAATCCACAAACGATTGTTAAATTGTGGTGGAATTTCTTCCTCTCTCCCTTGATAGAAGCGACTTTCACGGTTTTGCCTAATGGGTAGTCATTTCTAACTGTTTAAATAAATTGGGAAATCGCCTTGATATGAGCGAACCTCTATTCAAAAACCCCACCCAGAACAGAGCCGCCGCAGAATCCCATCTAACAAAACGGGAATTCCTGAAATTCTGCGGAGCCAGTTTCTGTCTCCTTTCTTCGGTTCGGTTCTTTGGTCTTTCGAAAACTGCCGAAGCGCAAACAGCCAAGAAGGGGCTTATCAAAACCAAGCTCTCTCCTTATTTTACATCTCTCGGCGGAGGAGAGATCCAGTGCGATCTCTGCCCTAAGAGATGTCGAGTCTCAAAGGGGAAGAGGGGGGCGTGCAGGGTTCGCGAGAACCGCGACGGTAGATATTATAGCCTGGTCTACGGGAATCCGTGCGCTGTTCATTTGGATCCGATTGAGAAGAAACCTTTTTTTCATGTTCTACCTTCAACGACCTCCTTTTCTTTAGCAACGGTTGGTTGCAATTTTCAATGCAAGTTCTGCCAGAACTGGGAGATCTCCCAGGCGTCCCCGGAAGATGTCTATAACTATGATGTCTCTCCGGAGATGATGGTGAAGATGGCAAAGGAGGTCAAAGCCCGCTCAGTCGCCTATACCTATGTGGAACCTACCATCTTTTATGAATATATGGTGGACATCGGTCAACTGGCCAAAAAGGGAGACCTGTTAAATGTCTGCCACTCCAATGGTTTTATCAATCCTGAGCCTCTTAAAAAACTATGCAAAGTGATGGATGCAGCCAATATCGATCTGAAGGGATTTACGGAAGCATTTTATCGCGACCTCTGCAGCGGGGAACTCAGCCCTGTCCTCGAAACGCTGAAGACGCTGAAGAGAGAGAAAGTGCATCTGGAGATCACGAACCTCGTCATCCCCACCCAGAATGACGATATGTTAGGCATCAGGGAGATGTGCCTCTGGGTGAAAAAAGAGTTAGGTGCAGATACTCCGATTCATTTCTCAAGATTTTATCCCCTCTACAAACTGCGAAGTCTACCCCCAACGCCTGTTTCGACACTGGAAAAGGCCAGGAACACTGCCCTTTCCTCCGGTCTTGAGTATGTCTATATTGGAAATATTCCGGGCCATGAAGGTGAGCACACTTTCTGTCCGAAATGTAAGAAATTGTTGATTCAAAGGATAGGATATATGGTGGGTGAGAACCATGTAAGGGGTGGGAAATGTCCCTCCTGCGGAAAACCGATTCCGGGAATCTGGACGTAAATAGATACAAATCTTAACCCCAGATCCCGAACCAAGTTCGGGATGACTTTCATATGGAAAATCCACCCCGCTGTGACCCTGAGCCTTGCTCTGGATCAAGTTCAGGGTCTTTGATTTCAGGATCTAATCTTCCTTCAAAGGCTATTGGCGGCTACGATAGAAATTCGTCACAGCAACCGAATTCGGATCCAGGTTGGTCAGGCCACTTTTTTCAGCCCACTCCATTGCTTCTAAGAATTCCTGAACCGTGATTCCGCGGGCGATTTCCGGATGTTCATAGGCCTTATATTCAACCCGGTATTGCGGCATGATATTGACATAGGTTGATTTTGGAAGAGCCTGGGCCACCCATTTTACGAATTTCTCTGTCCCGGCTACGCGATTGGGCATCACCAGGTGCCGGATGATCACGCCCCGAAGAGCAATTCCCCGCTGATCGGTCTGAAGCACTCCGACCTGACGATTCATTTCGATGATGGCCTTCTTTGTGACTTCAGGATAATCGGAAGCGCCAGCAGAGTATTTTGCTGCTTTATCCGAATCCATATATTTCATATCCGGCTTATAAATATCTACAACGCCATCCAAGATTTTCAACATCTCCAAACGCTCGTAGCCACTCGTATTGTACATCAAAGGGAGGCGTAGCCCTTTCTTCAAGGCAATCCGTGTGGCATTGAGGATGTTCGGCATGACATGGGTGGGTGTGACGAGGTTGATGTTATGGCAGCCAATCTTTTGGAGTTTGAGCATCATCTCCGCCAGTTCCTCATCCTCACATTCCTGTCCTCTTCCCTCATGGGCGATCGGCCAGTTCTGACAGAAAATGCATCGAAGATTACAGTTGGAGAAGAAGATGGTTCCGGATCCGTGTTGACCTACCAATGATATTTCTTCGCCAAAATGGGGGTGGGCACTGAAAACGACAACCCTCAGTGGGGCCCGGCAGAACCCTTTTTCCCCTTTTTTCCGATTGACCCCGCAGCGCCGGGGGCAGAGGTGACAATTTTCGAAGAGTGCATAGGCTTCTTTTACCCTCTGGGCAAATTTGCCTTCCTTCTCAAGCTTCTCATAGGCTGGGGTCCATGCTTCTTCTTTTTTGGGCAAGGCAGGAGAAGAAAAGGGAGAGAGTAGCAGAGAGCTTCCAAGAAGGAGAGAGCTTCTGATAAAATCCCTTCGTGTGAATTTCATAGAACCATTTTACCAAAGGATCGAAATGGTTTCAACTCTGTTCCAGAACAATCCTCGCATCGACAGCTAAGGCCTTATCTTTGTAAGCAAATATAGGGTTTAATTCCATCTCCTTAATCTCTGGATTTCGATCGATCAGCTTCGATATTTTGAGAATCATTCCGAGCAGAGCTGAGATACTTGCGGGTTCCTTGCCTCTGTATCCCTGGAGCAAGGGGAATCCTTTTATCTCATGAATCATTTCTTGAGCATCTCTCTGGTTGACGGGGATGACTCTGAATGAGACGTCCTTTAAGACTTCTACAAAGATGCCCCCCAATCCAAACATGATGACCGGTCCGAATTGAGGATCTTTGCTTGTTCCAATGATGACCTCCGTTCCCGGGGGAACCATCTTCTGAACAGAGATTCCATGGATGAGGGCACGGGGGTGCCTCTTTTGAACGGATTTTAAGATATCCTCGTAGGCCTTTTTCACTTCTGCCGGATTCTTTAACCCCAACCTTACCCCGCCCGAGTCAGTCTTATGAACCACATCGGGTGAGGCAATTTTCATGACCACTGGGAATCCCATTTTCTGGCTTATGGAGAGAGCCTCTTTCTGATTCAAAGCGAGCCTGGTCTCGACCACCGGGATCCCCATTTGTTTCAAAACTTTTTTTGA
>CAYMTD010000215.1:0-4611 GCA_964393245.1 uncultured Syntrophaceae bacterium | reverse complement strand
GAATTCTGATGACGCTTATCTATGAATTGAGACGAAGGGGTGGAGGAACAGGGGTTGCCTCCATCTGCGGGGGGTTGGCACAGGGCGTTGGGGCTGTAGTACGGGTTGAAGGCTGAGTACTAAGCGATGGGGACGGAGGGATACTTGCCGCGCCCATTCGTTAGAGCTGGTGGCCGGGATTCTTCCTGCAATCCGAGTCTTTTGGGCGTTTGCGGTTTCGAACAGTCCTGAAGGGGACAAGAAAATTTGAGCCCTCCAAGGGTTGAAAACTACTAAACTAATGTCGTTTTATGGTGTTATCGCCAGAAGGCATTCCTTTAGAAAGGGAAGTATATCACCATCTCCCCGCTGTCAGTATTAAGAATAGTAAAAGGGAACACAGCAGAAAGAAGGCTAAGGATCCCCGGTAGTTATATTTTGCAAAACCCTTATTGACCCCAAAGAAACCTCTTGACCGATCCTGAGCCATATGGTAGAAAACAGAAAACTAAATTAGTTTCCTGGCCTTTATGGTATCGGAAAAAAGAGCCCAAATTCTGACCATTGCCAAGAGGAGGTTTGAGAGGTTCGGCTTTAGTAAGACGACGGTAGATGAAATTGCCAAGGACGCTAATATTTCAAAACGAACCCTCTATCAGGAATTCGAAAACAAGGAGAAGATCCTGGAAGAGCTTCTTATGTTCGAGGCTCTATCGGTTAGAAAGGCCATTCTGAACCAAATCAATAGGATCATTGACCCTGCGGAAAAACTTGAAACATTCATTCGCTTAGCCTTGAAATACCTCGACCAAAACCCGTTTATCGTGGGTGTCCTCCATGATGAATCAGGATTCTTTAGACCATTCCTCAAAGACAAACCTCACATCATTGAAACAGGGATTGAGGAGATTTTCGTTAGTATTCTTAAAGAGGGTGTAGACAAAGGGGTCTTTCGTAAGGTGGACGTAAGAATCGTCGGCCATTGCATTTTCTTGTTGTTTAAAAGCTTGACCTATGGGAGGAATAGTCCTGACCACTCATTTGAGTTAAACCAGACAAAGGAATTTGTTGATTTTATCATCAACGGAGTCATCCTCAAGCAGGGTCGGGAAGGAGCGAAGCATGAACCTAAGAATTAAAAAAGCTGCGGTACTGGGAGCAGGGGTCATGGGAAGCACGATTGCCGCTCATCTGGCGAATGTGGGAATCCCATCTTTTCTTCTCGATATTGTTCCACCGGAGCTGACAGAGGCGGAAAAGAAAAAAGGCCTGACCTTTCAAAGCCCGGAGGTGAGAAATCGGTTTTCGGTCTCTGGTAAGAAGAGGGCGCAGGAATTGAGCCCGGCCGCTTTTTATCTGAAAGAGGATTCAGAGCTCCTGACCACAGGGAACTTTGAAGATCATCTCTCCTGGGTTTCCCAGGCGGACTGGGTGATCGAGGTGGTCCTTGAGGATCTAAATATTAAGAGAGAGTTGTTTAAGAAATTAATCCCCTTCCTGAAGGAAGGGACCGTGGTCAGTTCCAATACTTCTGGAATCTCAATCAATAAGATGTGTGAAGGTTTCCCAAAAGACTTTGAAGAGGGGTTTCTGGGAACCCACTTTTTCAATCCACCCCGATATATGAAGCTTCTTGAGATCATCCCGGCGAAATTGACATCCAAGAGCATCGTCGAGAAGATGGCGGAGGTGGGAGAGAAGATCTTGGGGAAAGGCGTGGTCTTTGCCAAAGATACGCCAAATTTTATCGCCAACCGGATTGGCGCTTTCGCCATGACTTCTGTGATCAAAACGATGGTCGAGGATGGTTATCGGATTGAAGAGGTGGATCAAATCACAGGGCCTGCCATGGGTAGGCCGAAGAGCGCAACCTTCCGCACGGCCGACCTGGTCGGTCTGGATGTGATGGCTCATGTGACGAAAAATCTTCTGGAGAATCTCCCTGAAAAAGAGAGAGAATATTTTCAACCCCCCACCTTTCTCCAGCAGATGGTGAAAAACCAGTGGCTGGGTCAGAAGACGAAGCAGGGTTTTTATAAAAAGGTGAAGGGGGAAGGGAAAGAAGAGACCCTGGTTTTAGATTACGAGAAGCTTGATTATCGGCCTCAACAAAAGGTGAGCTTTCCTTCGATAGAGGTTGCGAAGAATATTGAAGACCTTCGAGAACGGATCAAGACCCTGGTTACAAGCCCCGACCGGGGAGGACAGTTTGCCTGGAAAACCTTGAAGAAGACGCTTCTCTATTCGGCGGAGAAGATCCCTGAGATCTCGGATGACATCGTCAATATCGATCGGGCGATGAAGTGGGGGTACAACTGGGAGCTGGGTCCCTTTGAGCTCTGGGATGCCATTGGTTTGAAGTCATCAGTGAAGAGGATGGAGAAAGAGGGAGAGTCGATTCCGCCTCTGGTCGAAGCCTTTCTGAAGAAAGGATATGACTCTTTTTATGAGAGAAGGGATGGGGTGACCACCTTTTTTGACTTCGGCACGACGCAATATCAGGAGATTAAGGAAAAGCCAGAGGTCATTCTTCTGTCCAGTCTAAAAGAACGAAGGAAAACAGTCCTTTCAAATCCAGGGGCGAGCCTGATCGATCTCGGGGACGGCGTGGCCTGTCTCGAATTCCATTCCAAGATGAACACGATCGGAGCAGACACGATTCAGATGATCAGGGATGCCTTGAAAGAGGTGGGAGAAAAATTTGAGGGGCTGGTTATTGGAAACCAAGCGGAAAACTTTTCCGCAGGAGCGAATCTAATGCTCATCCTCTTTGAAATCCAGGACGAAAATTGGGAGGATATTGAACGGATGGTGAAGGCCTTTCAGGATTCTTTGATGGCCGTTAAGTATTTCGAGAAGCCGGTCGTAGCCGCTCCGTTTGGCTTAACTTTGGCAGGCGGATGCGAGATCTGTCTTGCCTGCGCCAAGATGCAGGCGGCCGCAGAGACCTACATGGGCCTGGTCGAGGTCGGCGTGGGTCTGATTCCAGCAGGGGGTGGCACCAAGGAGATGTTGCTTCGGTCTACAGAATGCATCCCACCGGAGGTCGATGCAGACTATTTTCCTTTTATTCGTCGCGCTTTTGAGACGGTGGGGATGGCTAAAGTCGCCACCAGCGCAAAGGAGGCACAGAAACTGGGTTTCATGAGAGCGACGGATCGAATTTCAATTAACCGGGATTTTCTGATTCATGACGCCAAGAGGGCCGTGCTCGACCTGGTCAGGGAAAATTACCGGCCTCCGCGACCCCGGAAGACTATTAAGGTGGTGGGAGAAAAGGGTTTGGCCCTTCTTCAGATGGGGCTCTTCTATATGAGAGAGGGTGGTTATATCAGCCAATACGATGAACATGTGGGGAAGAAGTTAGCATACATCTTCAGCGGAGGGCATTTGCCTGACGGAACCGAGGTGACCGAACAGTATATCCTGGACCTTGAAAGGGAGGCTTTTTTGAGCCTCTGTGGTGAGCCAAAAACTCAGGCAAGAATTGAATATATGTTGAAGACAGGGAGACCCCTGAGGAACTAATCAATGCAAAATGGTAACCTCTCCCTTCCTCCTCTTAATTTAAGGGGAGGCGAGGTGGGGTTAAAAATTGGGGGGTGCTATGAAAGAAGCGGTCGTGGTTTCGGCGGTGAGGACAGCGGTGGGCAAGGCACCGCGTGGGATCCTGAAGGATACGCGGCCAGATGATGTTGCGGCGATAGTCCTGAAGGAGGCCGTTGCGAGAGTGCCTGGCCTGAAGATGGAGGAGGTGGACGACGTGGTTTTAGGATGCGCCTTTCCCGAATCGGATCAGGGACTCAATCTGGCGAGAGTCGTAGCCATGAGGGCCGGATTTCCTCATACCGTCCCGGGCCAGACCGTCAATCGATTCTGTTCTTCAGGGCTCCAGGCCATTGCAACGGCTGCCTATGAGATCATGGTGGGAGCGACGGAGGTCATGATCGCTGGCGGGGTAGAGTTCATGAGCCAAGTACCCATCATGGGCCTGACCCCCTCTCCCAATCCCTATTTAGTCGAGCATAATCCTCAGGTCTACATCTCCATGGGACTCACTGCAGAGAATGTGGCCGAGAAATTTGGGATTTCGAGAGAGGATCAGGACCGATTTGCACTCTCCAGCCACCAGAAGGCAGCGAAGGCGATTCGCGAGGGGAAGTTCAAAGAGGAAGTGCTTCCCATTCTGGCAAAAGTGAGAGAGGTGAAAGAAGATGGGACGGTCATCGTGAAAGAGGTCGTCTTTGACACGGATGAAGGGGTTCGCTTCGATGCCTCTCTGGAAGCCATGGCTTCGCTCAAGCCGGTCTTCAAGGCAAAAGGAACGGTGACAGCAGGGAATGCATCCCAGACCAGTGATGGAGCTGCGGCACTCGTTCTCATGTCGAGGGAGAGGGCTGAAAAGATGGGGGTGAAGCCCATGGCGACATTCCGCTCCTTTGCCGTCGCCGGGGTCCCACCAGAAATCATGGGAGTGGGTCCCGCGTACGCAGTGCCCAAGGTGCTCAAAAAAGCTGGCCTCACGCTTGGCGAGATCGGGCTCATCGAACTGAACGAGGCCTTTGCTTCTCAGGCCCTTTATGTCATTCGACATCTGGGGTTGAATATGGAGATTGTGAATGTCAACGGGGG
>CAYMTD010000214.1:0-4632 GCA_964393245.1 uncultured Syntrophaceae bacterium | reverse complement strand
TAGCGAAAGAAAGGACAAAACAGGCAAACAACTGGTGAGGCACATGCTGCGGACTGCTGGAGAGGACGATGAGACAGAGGGTAAGATTCATCGTAAAGGCGAGCGCGGCCGGTAACGCCAGGATGTTCATTGGAGCCACCCCCTATTTTCAGAATGATGATAATCAAAAGGGAGTCAAAGGTCAATGCATCGCCTTGCCCCCATCTGTCCCCGGTCAGTTGAATTTCGGCGGAAAATCATCTATTGTTGGTAACAATGATACTACTTAAGACCATGATGTATTGCTGTTGGACCTCTCTCTTGGTGCGGTTCAATGGAAAGATTGGCTGAAACATTCAAATACTCTTTGCTTGATCACCTGGCTAGCGGGATTCTCGTCTACTCTGTGTTCCTATTTCGATGGATTCCCCTGAAGGCGGTGGTCTTCTTTTCGAAGATCTTAGGATTCCTTACCTTCTACCTCCACAAGAAGTACCGCGAGCGAGTCCTCGGCAACCTTTCCCTCGCTTTCGGAAACGAGAAAGACCAGAAAGAGATTCGAAGGTGGGCCAGAGAGATCTTCCATCACTTCTGCCTCACCCCTCTCGAGACCATTTATCTTGGCGCCAACGGCATCCCCTTTGACCGATTTCTTCTAAAGATAAAAATAGAGGGGAAAGAACATCTTGATGCTGCACTCGGCCGGGGAAAAGGAGTGATCGCCCTGGGAGCCCATTTGGGATCCTTCACGCTTCTGGGGAGCAGACTGGCGGTGGAGGGTTACCCCTTTAACCTCATTGTCAATGTGGGTCATTACCCCAGGTTATGGGGAAGGCTCGCCGATTATCAGAAAGGAGTAGGGCAACAGACCATCCCCCTAAAACCAGCTTCGGCCTCCATTAAGAAATCTCTCAACTGCCTCCATCGAAACGAGATCCTCTACATCGTTGCAGACGAGCAGCAGAGGCGGGGGGGACTTCCTGTCCCATTCTTCGGCCAGATAGCCTACACGCCTTCCGGAGCAGCCATTCTTTCGCTCAAGACAGGCGCTCCCATCCTGCCCATGTTTGTCTTAAGGGATAATGATGTGAACAGAACGTTGGTCATCAGGAACCCCCTCCAATTTGAGCGTTCGGAAGACGAGAAGAAGGACATCGAACGACTCACTACCCAATTCACAAAGGTCATTGAAGAAACCGTGAGGCAGTATCCCGGCCAATGGGCCTGGCTCAACAGACGCTGGAAATTGCCGCGAGCAAAGTGAGAGGGTTGAAAAAATACTTTTCGCTCTCTGATTACACAGATTTGAAAAAAATGATTCCACAGATTTCTCTTTATTTTTCAAGGTATTTGAATCGGTGTAATCGCTTCATAATCGATGTAATCAAGGATTTCTTGGCATTTCAGAAATCCTAAAACCTCTTCTTGACAGGGGAGCGATGGAAGTATAATATTTGGGGTCAATGGAGAATCTAATACAAAAACGATTCAAAGAAAGTTCGGAAGTCAAGAGCCGATTCCTCAAAGAGAACCTTCCTAAACTCATCGAACTGGTTAAGTTGGTGGCTTCGGCTTTCGAGGCAGGAAACAAAGTCTTCTTTTTTGGGAATGGAGGTAGTGCTGCAGATGCCCAGCATCTGGCTGCTGAGTTCGTCAATCGATATGTCATGGACAGACCCCCCCTCCCTGCAATCGCTCTCACTACGGATACCTCCATCCTAACTAGTGTTTCTAACGATCTCTCCTTTACCGAGATCTTCTCCAAGCAGATTAGGGCTCTCGGGCGAGAAGGGGATGTGGCCATTGGCATCAGCACCAGTGGGAACTCCGCCAACGTGACCAAAGCCTTCGAGGTGGCCAAAGAGATGGGATTGAAAACTGTGGCTCTCACGGGAAACGACGGAGGAGTCCTTGCAAAGATCGCAGATATCTCCCTCGTCGTCTCCTCCACCAGCACGCCCCGCATCCAGGAGGCTCATATCCTCATCGGACATGTCCTCTGCGAAATGGTGGAACATCGACTCTTCTTCAAAGTGAATCCTTAGGGGGAGCCGACGAAAAAATCATGGAAATCAAGTTTGAGCGATTTCATCTCCAGGCGGATCTTCTCTCTCCTCTTCAGGGGTTCGAATTAGTGTCTGTGCCTACGGAGGTGAGGATCGATCCCTTGACCAAGCGGAAGAGTCGAATCATCACCTGGAGCCTTTCTTCGAAAGGTAAATTCGACTTCTCACAGATGACGGCCGAGCCGAAAGATTGTTTTTTTTGCCCTGAACATCTCTTCTCAAAAACACCCCGGTTCCCAAGAGAGATCATTGCTGAAGGAAGAATCTCGATGGGAAACGCAGTGGGGTTTCCCAATCTCAGCCCCGTGGGGACTTATGGCAATGTGGTCGTCCTCTGCCGGGAACATTTCCTTCGTCTCGATCAATTCACTCCTGAAATCTATGAAGAAGCTTTTTGGGTCTCCCTTGAAATCATGCGAAGGACCATGGCCATTGACCCCTATACCCGTTACTGGCAGATCAGCCAAAATTTCCTGCTCCCTGGGGGCAGCAGCATCATGCACCCTCACCTTCAGGTCATCGGAGATCCTATTCCAACGAATGAAATGGAATGGCTGTTGGATGCCTCTTCATCCTATTACTACAGGAACAGAACCCTTTACTGGCATGACCTCATGCAGATCGAGCAGGGCCTTGGGAAAAGGTATATCACCCGGAACGGGAAGGTGCACTGGTTCGTCTCATTTGCTCCCATTGGATTCAATGAAGTCTGTGCGAGTGTTGAGGGACACAGCTCGCTCACCACGTTAGGTTCAGCAGAAATCAATTCTCTGGCCAAAGGGATCGTTTCAACGTTGAAATATTACGAGGACAAGGACCTGAACAGTTTCAATTTCTCCATCTATTCCATCTCCGATGAGACCACTTTCCAACTTTTCCTTCGCATCATTTCGAGAACCCCGATCCAACCTTTTTATCTCAACGACTGCACTTCCTACGAGGTTCTTCAATCCGAATTGACCTCCAACGTCATTCCCGAGGAACTCTGCCGTGAAATCCGCCCCTACTTTTCCTGACAGAGTGGCCTCCATTGACATCGGAACGAATACGATTCTTCTTCTCATCGCCACCGTTGACAAGGGGGGGCTTAAACCCCTTATTGAGAAAGAGACGATTGTTCGGCTGGGTGAAGGTTTGCAGCAGACCGGAGTTCTCTCCGAAGCAGCAATGGAGAGGGGCATCCAAACCTTAACCCAATATCTGAAAGAATGCGAGGCAAATGGAGTCCGGAGAATCTTTGCCGTGGGGACGAATCCGCTCAGGGAGGCAAAAAACGCACAGGAATTCTTGAAAAAGGTGGAAGAAAAATTAAACCTCCCCATTGAAATCATCTCCGGGAAAGAAGAGGCTGATCTCTCCTTTTTAGCCGTTTCAAGGGATCTAAGAGATCTCAAGAAATCCATTCTCATGGCGGATGTGGGAGGCGGAAGCACAGAATTTGTTCTTGGAAAAAGAAATCAAATCAGCTACTGGGTGAGCCTACCAATCGGTTCGGTCCGCTTTACTGAACAGTTCCTTCTTTCCGATCCCGTCCACGAGGAGGAATGGATGGATATGGAGAAGAAGATTCGTAACTGCTTGGAAGAGCTGCCCTATCCTCGAGAATCCTTTGAGATGGTTGCCGTTGGAGGCACGGCAACGACCTTAGCCTCCGTCGAATTGGAGCTTGAACATTTCGTCTATGAAAAGATTCACCATTTTATCCTGGAGAAAAAGGCGCTGAAGAGTCAATTGGAAGGCTACCGATCAAGGACGCTTGAGGAGAGAAAAAAGATACCTGGTTTATCCCCTGCCAGAGCAGATGTGATCTTAGCGGGCGGGGCGATTCTCTATTTTTCCATGGAGAAGTTTGAAGTCTCCTCCGCCCTTATCAGTTGCCACGGCGTGAGGTATGGACTCCTTTACAAGAAAATTTCAGATTTCAAATTGTTGATTTCAGATTGACCCGCCACCCTTCCCCTCTCCATTTTGGGGAGAGGGACCCTGTAGGGCAACCCTTCAGGGTTGCTTCAAGCCTGCCTACCGCAGGCAAGCAAGGCTGAAGCCTTGCCCTACGATTCTTGCTTTTCGATGAGCTTCTTTAGAACGAGGATGACCAGGACGGTGAACCTTCCCTGACCTGTATTCTTTGGCCCGATGGGTGTATCGCCTTTACAGAAAATCAGATCCCCTTTCTTAAAGGTTTTTTCTTCGCCCCCGATCGCTAATATCCCTTCCCCTTCAACGCCGTAGAGAATGACTTCAACGGCACCCGGGTGAGGGTGAAGAGGCATGACCTGGCCGGGCTCGAAACAGATGAGAACGGCCGCTCCCGCCTCGCCGATATGAAGCTGCTTGGGCACGAAATTTTCCTTAGAAAATTCTGCCTTCTCAAAAAGATGAATGGGTTCCATAAAATCTCCCTATATTTCAGATTGCAGATTTCAGATCGCAAATTGAAAATGACCGCTACCAACAAGCAAGGCTGAAGCCTTGCGCTACAACTATTCTATCTATTGGGGAAGTTCGTCTTCTAAGGCGTTAATTTCCTTGACAATCACTTCTGGATCGATGTTGTGCATCAATGCGCCGAAGGAGATCGATTCCA
>CAYMTD010000213.1:0-4647 GCA_964393245.1 uncultured Syntrophaceae bacterium | reverse complement strand
AAGATGATCCTACCTATAGCGATGCCCCATGGCAGATGGAAAACCCGAGGACTGGGACCACATGGTTCTCGAATAACCCTGATGGCCAAGCTCGTTGGAACAGCTTTGTACAGGATTTCAATTTGAAAAAATTGGATGGGTCCCCCGTTCCCTATCAGAGGCGAGGGGTCTATTTTTTGCCGGATTGTCAGGCTCATCCCCCCAGGGGTCGAACGGGAGGCGAGAATTTCGGCATCCTGGCAAAGATCCCTGTGCTCGTAAAGTAGAGGAATCCTATGGCAGACAACCCCATTCTGGTCAGATTTGAAGTGAAGCAGCCGAAGGTCAAGGAAGAACTGGAAGGAATTATCTCTTCCATGGAGGGGTTTCAACTTGACAATTCTGGTTCCTCCGTCTCCTGTGACCTTCTCATTCTTGAGATCGGAGAGGATATTAAAAAGGAGTTTCAGCTCGTTCATAATCTCCAGGACTCCGGAATGGCCAGAGAGATCTTTTTCACCTCCGCCCGCCTTGACCCGGAGCTTTTGATTCAAGCTCTGAGAGCAGGGGCGAGAGAGTTTTTTCCTCAGCCGATCAAGAAGGAAGAGGTGAAGACGGCTCTCTTAAAACTAAAAGAGCGAAGAGGGAAAGAGAAGTTTGACGGAGAAAAAAGAAAACACGGAAGGATCATCGATGTGATTGGCAGCAAGGGAGGTGTGGGAAATACCACCCTGGCAGTCAACCTGGCGGCCAGTCTGGCCGAAACCCCTGGGTCTCCGTTGGTCGCGCTGATCGATATGAACCTTCTCTTTGGAGAGATTCCCATCTTTCTAAATATCGAATCTGTCTTCAACTGGGGAGAGATTGCAAGAAATATCTCAAGATTGGATGCCACCTATCTCATGAGCATCCTTTCAAAACACACCTCGGGCGTCTATGTCCTCCCTTCTCCTACGGGATTGGATGGAGTAAACGTAGCCAACCCGGAGGTCATCGAAAAGCTTCTGGGGCTGATGCGAAATGTCTTCGATTATATCGTGATCGATGGGGGGCAGGCCCTGGATGACATCTCTCTCAAGATCCTCGAAATGTCAGACATGGTTCTTCTGGTCGCCATCCTCAGCCTTCCCTGTCTGACCAATGTAAAGAGGCTCCTCTGGATTTTCCAGAAGTTAGGGTATCCCCAGCGGGAGGATATTAAGATTGTCATCAATCGGCATCATCGGAAACTGACGGTCATTACTCCGAAAGAAGCAGAAGAGA
Organism: uncultured Syntrophaceae bacterium; assembly: GCA_964393245.1. GTDB lineage: Bacteria > Desulfobacterota > BSN033 > BSN033 > UBA1163 > CAYMJV01. The sequence goes on along the minus strand of CAYMTD010000213.1, from coordinate 3,405 downwards.
GCATTAATCAAAAGATCTTCTGGTTCGTCCCTAATGACTACCCGACCACGATGTCTGCGATCAACCAGGGAAAGACCCTTTCCGCGGTGGCCCCCGGCGCCGAGGTGAGTAGGAACCTTAAGGAACTGGCCTCTCAATTTATCGAGAAGGACGAGAAGGAGAAGGGAAAGGGCCGATTCTGGAGTGAAATCTTTAGATAAAAGAAATGGGGGAGTCTCATGGCAGTGACGAATATGCGATCGAATAAAACGGTGGCGACGAGGACCACTGGCCCCGTCTCGGCCGAAGGGAAGCTGGAGCAGTTCTTGATCACGAAAGAATATTATGAGTTGAAGACGAGGATCCACGACCGCCTGCTCAACCTGATCGATCTCTCTCTCATCGATTCTCTTGACGAAGCCATGCTCCGGCAGGAGATCAGGAGGCTGGTGGAGAGGATTTTGATGGAGGACAAAGCGAGCATCCCTCTCAACTACAACGAAAGAGAGAGGCTCTTCAAAGAGATTCAGTACGAGGTGATGGGGTTGGGGCCCCTGGAGCCCTTTTTGCAGGACCCCACCATCTGCGATATTCTGGTCAACACCCATAAGCAGATCTATGTGGAGCGATTTGGAAAACTCGAGCTCACCGAAGCAGGATTTAAGGATGATGCCCATCTGAGAAGAATCATCGATAAAATCGTCTCTGCGGTGGGACGGCGGATTGATGAATCCTGTCCGATGGTGGATGCAAGACTCCCCGATGGATCCAGAGTGAATGCGATCATTCCTCCCCTCTCTATTGACGGGCCCATTCTTTCCATCCGACGATTTGCCGTCGAGCCCCTGGAGCTTGAGGACCTCATCAAATTCAAAGCCCTGACCCCAGAGATCGGAGAGCTCTTCAAAGGGATTGTGAAGGCGAGGCTCAATATTTTGATCTCGGGAGGAACCGGAACAGGGAAGACGACCCTGCTGAACGTTCTCTCCCGGTTTATCCCTTCCAATGAGAGAATTGTGACGATTGAGGATTCCGCAGAACTTCAGTTGAAACAGGAACATGTGGTTCGTCTGGAAACCAGGCCTCCCAATATCGAAGGCAAAGGAGAAGTGACCCAAAGGGATTTGGTCAGGAACAGCCTGAGGATGCGGCCTGACCGAATTATTGTTGGGGAGGTGAGAGGAGGGGAGGTTCTCGATATGTTCCAGGCAATGAATACCGGACATGACGGCTCTCTCTCTTCCATCCATGCCAATTCTCCGCGGGATGCTCTGATGCGATTGGAGACCCTCGCGGCCATGACCGGGTTAAATATCCAGAGCATCTTTATCCGGAAATATATCAGTTCAGCCCTCAATATTATCATCCATCTTGCCCGTTTGGTCGATGGGAGCCGCAGGGTCATCAGTTTTCAGGAGATCTCGGGAATGGAAGGCGATACCATTATTCTGCAGGAGATCTTCTCGTTCGAACAGACCGGTCTGGATGAGGAGGGAAGGGTGAAGGGAAGGTTCCGGGCCAAGGGATACCGGCCGAAATTTGTAGATAAATTCAGGGGTCTGAATATCCCCATTCCCTACAATCTTTTCGACACCGATAAGGTTCACGACATCTAATATTCAAGAGGGTTGCTATCCATGGATCTTTTGATGGCGGTTATCATTTTTGTAATAACGCTGGCGTTGATCGAGGGGGGGTATTATGCCCTCAGGAAAATAAGGAGTCCTGAAAGAAGAGAGGTCCTCAGGCGGCTGCGAGGGTATTCCACCAACGATTATGAGCGGCAGATCATCGACATCATGCGAAAGAGCATGTTGAGTGATGTCCCCTGGCTCAATCGTGCGTTGTTACGCATTCGATGGACCGATCAGTTAAGCCGCCTCATCGAACAGTCCGGAACCGAATCAACGCTCGGGGTCTTTATTCTGCTCTCCATTGTTTTGGCCTTCGGGGGATTTGTGATCCTCCTGTGGCTGACTTCTCATTTTCTTCTATCCCTGATGATAGCCCTCTTTTCGGGAGTTCTGCCCTTTCTCTTTGTATACATCAAAAAGAAGCGGAGGATGGAGAAGTTTCAAAGGCAATTGCCGGATGCCCTGGATTTGATCGCGCGAGCCTTAAAGGCAGGGCATGCCTTTACGGGCGGCTTGAAGATGGTGGGAGATGAAATCGAAGATCCGGTGGGCATGGAGTTTGAGAAGACGCTTCATGAAATCAATTTCGGATTAGGAATCCCAGAGGCCCTGAAGAACCTCATGCAGCGAGTTGATTGTCCGGACCTCCGTTTCTTTATCATCTCTGTCATCATTCAGAGGGAGACCGGAGGAAACCTCGCTGAAATTTTAGGAAAGATTTCCTTCCTCATCCGGGAGAGATTCAAATTGCAGAGCCGGGTCCAGGTTCTCGCCTCTGAAGGGAAACTCTCGGCGATCATCTTGGTGGCGATTCCCTTTGTGATCGCATTGGCCCTCTCGGTCTTGAACCCCGGGTACATTCGAACCTTATTCATCGACCCCATCGGGAAGGCGCTGGTGGCCTTTGCTTTGCTCATGATGGTGATGGGGATTTTTGTCATGAAAAGAATGATTGAGATCAAGGTGTGAGGAGATCCATGGTCGGTTTTGAAATTTTGATCGTGTTTTTAACCTTCACCACTGTGATGCTCTTCATCCTTGGGATCTTCTTCTTTCTCGGCTACCAGAAAGAGCGGTGGAGGCTGAGCAAGAGGATCAAGCAGATCGGCGGTGTTATCCGGTCTGAGGAATTGACGGATGTATTTTATAAGCTTAAAGACCAGGTGGTTAAGCTCGTCGGATTTTTGGGCACGCTTGTGAAACCCAAAGGCGAGGGAGGGGGATCCGAGCTTAGAAAAAACCTTTTGAGGGCCGGATACCGAAGGGAGAGCGCCGCTGCCATCTTTCTGGGGCTCAAGGCATTTTTCACCATCGTCTTCCTCGGAGCCTCCGTGTTGATCAGAATATGGGTTCTCAAAGGCATTCCCTCCTTCCACTTGATCCTTTTTTCTATCGTTCAGGCCTATATCGGTTTCTATTTACCCAATCTCTGGCTTCGAATGAAAATTGCCAGGCGGGAGGATAAGATCCTTGAGGGTTTCCCAGACGCTCTCGACCTGATGGTGGTCTGTGTGGAAGCAGGAATCGGTCTCGATGCAGCCATCAGCCGGGTTGGGGAAGAGATGAAACTGAGCAACAAGGTGTTGGCCGAGGAATTCAGGCTCTTGAGTCTGGAGTTGAGGGCGGGGAAACAAAGGCGCGACGCCCTGAGAAATCTCGCCCTGAGGACAGGGTTGGAGGATGTGAGCAGTTTGGTTTCCCTGCTGATTCAGACCGATAAATTCGGAACGAGTGTTGCTCAGGCCCTGAGGGTCCATTCGGAATCGATGAGGATGAAACGATATCAAAAAGC
>CAYMTD010000212.1:0-4656 GCA_964393245.1 uncultured Syntrophaceae bacterium | reverse complement strand
CTGGTTATTGAGAGTTTGGTGACTGGAGATTATTTGGAGCTTGCCTGCCTACCGGCAGGCAGGGGACTTGGTTATTGGAGATTTGTGCTGCCTCCTGCTCACTGACAGACCCTGCAGGGACAAGAAAGCAAAGGGAAATTGGATCACGGTTTCCTTTGAACAGCCCTTTCGAGTAAGTTCTCGATGAATTCAGAATAGCTTATCCCCTGAGCCCTGATGGCCCGGGTCATTCCAGATTGAGGAGAGATGTCCGGGTTTGGATTTACCTCCAAGACAAAGGCTCTCTCCTTCGAGTCGAGGCGCATGTCCACCCGGGCATAATCCCGGCATCCGAAGAGCTTAAATACTTTGAGAGCCATCTCCCCTATTCTCTGTTGTATTACCGGCTCCAATCGTGCAGGACAAATCGGTCTCGATTTCTGATATTCAAGGCTTTCGGTCTCCCACTTAGCATCATACCCGCAGATCTTCGGAACGCCCTCAGGAAACTCAGAATAATCGATTTCAGAGATGGGAAGGACCTCCACCTTCCCATTTATCTCCAACAACCCGACATTTAACTCTCTGCCATCGATGAACTGCTCCACCAAAGCCGGTTGCTGGTACTTCTCAACCACGTATCGAATCTGCCTGCACAGAGACTTCTCATCATACACCACGCTGTCTTTCCAGATGCCGAGGCTCCCATCTTCATGAAGAGGCTTGACGATCAAGGGAAAGCCATTGCTCCGAATAGTCTCCACCCCCCGGTCGAAGATTTTATACCGGGGGGTGGGGATTCCTTGGGATCGGAGGATGTCCTTCACCTTTCCTTTGTCCAGACACAATCCTAACGTAAGCGGAGAGGACCCGGTGTAGGGAATCCGAAGCAGGTCCAGAAGCGCAGGAACATTCATCTCCCAGCACGAATTCCCATAGACGCTCTCACAAAGATTGAAGACCACATCGGGGCGGATTTCCTTTAACCAGTGGATAACACTTACGATTTCATCTCGAATGGCCATGACGTACCCTTCATGACCCAGGGATCGAAGCGTCTCCTCCACCGCTCCGATTTCTTCGCGGATGGCCTCCTCGGCCACAATATCCTTTGCCTCTCCTTTCTCCAACCGTTCGAGCAGATTATACAGGACGACGATTCTTAACATGACCTCTTTACCCTCCGTTCCGCCGTTCCGCGAACGTTGTCAGGCTCGGAGCTGCGTCCTGAACCACGTTGTCAGGACTATGCCGTGAACCTTATGTGATTCCTGGCCGTACCATGAATCCTGCGTCGTTCATGGTTACACCCCGAACCATGTGAGATTCGGGGCTATGCCATCACTTTTTTCGGAGCTGCCTTCTCCTCCCCGTTCGACTTGACCTTTTTGAATTCAATGATATTGGGCTCCGGGTACTCAAAGACCTGCCCCTCATAATTTCTTAAGACGATCTTCCCCCTCTCTTTTGAAATGACATAGTCAGGTTCCACAGGGATCTTCCCGCCTCCCCCCGGAGCATCAATGACATACGTGGGGATGGCGTAGCCCGTGGTATGCCCTCGCAATTTCTCGATGATCTGAATCCCCGTGGCAACAGAGGTCCGGAAATGCCCCGTTCCGGTGGCAAGGTCACACTGATAGATATAATATGGGCGGACCCGAATTTTGAGGAGTTCATGAACCAGTTTCTTCATAATGTAAGGCTTGTCATTGACTCCTTTGAGAAGAACGGTCTGACTCCCCAAAGGAATGCCCGCATCGGCAAGTTCATTACAGGCCTTTCTTACCGCATCGGTAATCTCTTTGGGATGGGTAAAATGGATCGAGATCATCAGAGGGTGATATTTCTTCAGCATCCTGACCAGACCCACCGTAATCCTCTGGGGCAGTGTCACCGGAACCCTCGTCCCGATTCGGAGGATTTCAATATGAGGAATTACCCTCAATCGGCTCAGGATCTCTTCCAGCCTCTCATTTTCCAAGAGAAGCGGGTCTCCCCCAGAGAGGAGGACATCTCGGACCTTTTTATGCGTTCTCAAATACTTCAGGACTTCTTCCAAGTTGCCCTGAGTAATGGGCCGCTCATTACTCCCTACCAATCGTCTTCGCGTGCAGTATCTGCAATACGTGGCGCACTGATCGGTAACGAGCAGCAGAACCCTATCCGGGTAGCGATGGACAAGGCCTGCAACAGGGGAATTCTTGTCCTCTCCACAGGGATCCACCATATCATTCTTCGAGAGATGGCATTCCTCAATACGGGGGATGGCCTGTCTCCGAATGGGACAGTTCGGATTGTTTGGATCCATCAGGCTGACGAAGTAAGGGGTGACGGCTAATGCCAACCTTCCTTTGGACTGCTTAATCCCCTCAACCTCCTCCGGGACGAGCTGAAGGATCTCTTGCAGCTGTTCCAACTTGGTCACCCGATGGCGGAGTTGCCACCTCCAGTCATTCCATTCCTTCTCGGAAATCCCTTTCCACGCTGAAGGGATGGATTCCTTAGCCTCCTCAACCTTCCCTTCTTCTCCCCGAATGGGGAACAATAAGAGTTGCGACCTCTTCTCTGTCCCCTTAAGCGGGACAGGGACACTTGAGTCCGAAGCAGGGTCCATTTTCACTCCTTCCTGCATACCCGCTCTCTCTTGCCTCGCCAAAAAACAAAAGAGGAGATATCAAATCGACACCTCCTCTTTTGAGATTATGGAAAGGCTCTCTTTTCTGAAGAGCAAACATGCACTTTTTTTCTTTTTGCGTTGGCGGATAATACAGACCTCCCTCTAAAACGTGTTCCAACTCATGTTGGCGCCCCCCCTCCAACCTGTAAAGAGGAGGCGCCAACTCCTCGACACAATCATGGCCTGCCCACGGTCCACCCTACTTTTTGGGTGCCTCAGCAGGCGCTGGGGGCGCAGGTGTGGTTGCCGGTGCGGCTGGGGCAGGCGCCTCAGCAGGTTTGGCCTCCTCCTTGGCCGCTGGTTTCTCGGGTGCCTTAGGTTTGCATGCCATCCCCATGGCAGCTAAGTTGACCAGCAAAACCAGTGCGAGCAAGAGCAAAATCCATCTCTTCATATACCTTCACCTCCTTTCTAATTGGTTCGGGATCCCTCCCCTTTTTCTACCCGATGAAAGAGCGCTCACCCCATCGGGGAACGAGATCTGTCGGATCGCCCGCCTCAACATTCTCGGATCAACAGGCTTCTTAACGATATGGTGAATCCCCATCTTTTTCAGTCGGGGGGCAATTTCATCTGTGATCGAAGGGCTCATCAGAATGAAGCGATCACCCCATTTCTTCAGAAAAGGGGGCTTCCTCTCCAGGACCTCCATCTCCACATCACCCAAGATCACCCCTCCTCGAATCTCTCTTTCCCTTCCTTCCAGTTCTGAAATATCCTCAATCTCTACCACCTCGAATCCATATTTTTTGAGAATTTTATTTAAGCTAAGCCGCACGAATTCATCCCGGTCGATCACAAATGCCCACTTCAGTTTTTCGTTCATAGAAAAGCTTACTAACAAATTTCATGCCAATCTCTGTGATGATATGGTGAAAGGTGATGGAGTATCTTGAAGAAATAATGTCCATGTTGGCCCCATAAAAAATCCTGATCTGTCACCCTGAACCATGCTCTGAACTTGGTTCATGGGTTGTTTCAGGGTCTCGCAACTAATTGATTTTATTAGATACCTGCCGGTAAGCAGGGATGCTGAACCAAGTTCAGAATCACGCTTCCCCAGTTTTTTACCTTTTACGATTTGATCATAATCGTGAAGTGGTCTAAATTTTATTGCTTCTATCGTCTCTTTAACCATATTGGTACATACGGAACCAACGTGAAAAATTGCCACCCTGTTTTTTGGAATAGTGCGACAAAATGCCCTTCTTTCTCTCCATTTTCTTATATTCGATGACTTCTTGCCATCCTTTCATCTGCCTCCGACGGAACCGTAAGCAGATGACCGTTTCATCATGCGGGAAGAGGGGTGTCTTTTCCTCCCATCTTGCGATGAATGGTCCGGACATTGATTCCCAACAACTCAGCGGCTTTTCGTTTGTTCCCCCGGGTGGCTTTCAGAGTCTGAATCAACAGCTCCTTTTCCACTTCCTCAAGACGGGTCCCGACCCTGATCGAAATTACCTCGGGTTTCTCCTTAGACTCTCTCATCTCCGGTGGAAGATGCGGAAGATCGATCACCTCAGGACTATGGATCACCAAGATCGATTCGATCGTATTCTCCAGCTCCCTCACATTCCCGCTCCATTCATAATCCATCAGAAGATTCATCGCCCGCTGTGAAATCCCCTTTATACTCATTTTATATTTTTGATTGAATTGGTCAATAAAAAAATTGACTAAGAAGGGAATATCCTCCTTTCGCTCCCGCAAAGGAGGCAATTTGATATTGACCACATTCAGGCGGTAATAGAGATCTTCTCGAAACAGTCCGTTCTTAACCGCCTCTTGAAGATCGCGGTTGCTCGCCGCGATGACGCGGATGTTGACGCGGATCGTCTTATTCCCGCCGACCCTTTCAAATTCACCCTCCTGAAGGACCCGTAAGAGTTTGATTTGGGTGGAGTGCGGGATATCCTCTACCTCATCCAAAAAGAGGGTCCCCGGGTGGGCCATTTCAAATCGACCTTTTCGTGAGGCAATCGCACCGGTGAAGG
>CAYMTD010000211.1:0-4686 GCA_964393245.1 uncultured Syntrophaceae bacterium | reverse complement strand
AGATGTCCGAAGGGGCAAAGGTCTCTGTTCGAAATATCCGGAGGGAGGCGAACGATCAGTTGAAGGTGCTCGAAAAGGACAAGAAGATCTCTCAGGATCAGCTCCGCCAGTGGATGGAGAAGGTCCAGACCTCTACCGATAAGTACATTAAGAAGGTGGATGAAGTCCTCTCTGCAAAGGAGAAGGAGATTTTAGAAATTTAGATACCAAAGGGGGTGATGGTCGTGGCCTATCTGATTACGGAAGAGTGTGTGGCGTGTGGAACCTGCGCTGAAGAATGCCCTGCGGAAGCGATTGAAGAGGGGGAGCCCTATGTGATCAATGAAGAGAAGTGTACAGAATGTGGCAATTGTTCAGAGGTCTGTCCCGTTGAGGCAATCGTCGAAAAATAAGACTGGAAGGGAGGATGGGACTCTCACTTCCTCCCCTCATCTTTTCCATTCTTTCCTCTATGTCCTGTTTTCCCACCCTGGTTGATTGAAAATCACTATTGAATATGGTAACTTAAATCAATGAGATATCTAAGAAAACATAGGAATCTCTGATTACACCGATTACAAGCTTTTGCATCGCTGTTGCGAGCTTTTAGGCTCACAATTTCTGCGGTTTAGGGCCTATCCGATGGAAAAGATCGACAAGAAAAAACTACCCAAACATATTGCCATCATCATGGATGGAAACGGCCGTTGGGCAAAAAAGAAGTCGCTCAACCGAATCAGCGGCCATGTCAAGGGGGTGGATGCAGTACGGGAGGTTGTTACGGCCTGTCGGGAATTGGGGATTAAGATCTTGACCCTCTATGCTTTTTCGATTGAGAACTGGAAAAGGCCGAAGGAGGAAGTGAATGCCTTGATGGAGCTGCTGAAGGATTATCTCTTAAAAGAGCGTGAGGAGATGGTCGAGAATGGCATTCGCCTCTTGGCCATCGGCAAATTAGAAGATCTACCCCGGGATGTCCAGAAGACTTTGCAGGACACGATAAAAATGACCAAGGATTGTGACGGGATGGTTCTCAATCTCGCCTTGAGTTACGGCGGTCGTTCAGAAATCCTCCATGCGGTCCAAGATCTCCTCTCCGATCTTAAAAAGAAAAAAATCAAACCGGAAGAGATTGACCAGGAACGTTTCTCCCAGTACCTATGGACCCGAGGGCTCTCAGATCCAGACCTTCTTATACGCACCAGCGGGGAATTCCGGATTTCCAATTTCCTGCTGTGGCAGATCGCCTATACAGAATTGTATGTGACGGAGACCCTCTGGCCCGACTTCGATCGGAAGGAACTTCTAAAGGCAATTGTCGACTATCAATCGAGGGAGAGGAGGTTTGGCCTCACCAGCGAGCAACTGAACGGGCTATGAAATTGATTGTGGATTACGGAATGCAGATTGCAGAATCATCAGGGCTAAGGCCCTGAGTTATGTAACTCAATCCTTCAGGAGTGAATTCCGAGATCCGCAATCCGAATTCCGAATTCAACGGGGTTATTTTGAAAGAAATCTCCAAAAAGAAGATACTCACGGGGAGCCTTCTGGTTCCCCCCATCCTCTTTCTGATCGTCGTCGGTCCCCCCGCCGTTCTCTCCTTGATGGTTCTTCTGGCCACGTTCTTCGGGCTTCGTGAATTCTATACCCTTGGCCTCCCAAACTCCAAAGGGATTGAACGCCTGTCGGGCATCACACTGGGCTTGGTCCTCTGCTTTGTCATCATCCAGGGCGATCTCAAAACGATTTTGCCGTTCTTTGCTCTTCTCCTCCTCCTGCTCTCTCTCCTTTTCCTGGTAAGATCGCAGAACCTTCCATCAACGACCTCCACGATGGGCATCCTGCTCTTTGGAATTCTCTATATCGGATTTCTTCTTCCCCATGTCGCACTGATTAGATATAGGGCCGAGGGAAGGGTCTGGGTCCTCTTCTTGATCGTAACGGTCTGGGCTGGAGACATCTTTGCTTTCCTCAGTGGTTCTCTTTTCGGAAAACACAAGCTCTATCCGAAGATCAGCCCGAATAAAACTTATGAAGGATTGGCTGGCGGTATGGGTGGATCGATCCTGGTCGCCTTGCTCTATCGCCTCTGTTTCATTCCCGGGATGGGCATGGAACTTTGCATTCTCGTCGCCGTGGCCCTCTCTGTCTTGGGCCAGGTGGGGGATTTCACGGAGTCGATGCTGAAGCGAAGCGCTCAGGTGAAGGATTCCGGCTCGCTTATTCCCGGCCACGGAGGGATGTTGGATCGCATTGACAGTTTCCTCTTCTCCGCCCCCTTTCTCCACTATTTCCTCCTCTCTTTCTTGAAGGAGACGCGATGAAGCGTTTGGCCGTCCTGGGCTCCACAGGTTCCATCGGGGTCAACACCCTCCATATCGTTCGTCAATTCCTCGAACGATTCGAGGTGATCGGGCTTTCCGCCGGGGTCAATATCCGACTGCTCAAAGATCAGATCCTTCAGTTCCGACCCAAGATCGTCTCCGTCCTGAACAAAGAATTGTCAGACGTCCTTCGAAGGGAGCTGCCAGATATTCCTGCCCAAATTGTGCATGGCGTCGAGGGGCTCATCCAGGTGGCCACGCATCCAGAGGTCGATGAGGTCGTCTCTGCCATTGTCGGAGCTGTCGGTCTCATTCCAACCCTCTCAGCCATCAAAACCGGAAAGACCATTGCCCTTGCCAACAAGGAGCCGTTAGTCATGGCTGGGAAGATTGTCATCGAAGAGGCCAAAAGGAACAATGTCCAGATCCTCCCCGTGGACAGTGAGCACAGTGCGATTTTTCAGGCGTTGCTTGGCCATCAGAAGGGGGATGTGCATCGGCTGATCCTCACCGCATCAGGAGGTCCTTTCCTCAATGTCCCCCTCTCCAAGCTCCAGGACGTAACGGTGAAGGAAGCCCTGAATCACCCTCACTGGGAGATGGGAAAAAAGGTTACAATCGACTCCGCATCCCTCATGAACAAGGGGTTGGAGGTGATCGAGGCCCATTGGCTTTTTGATATCCCAGTTGAAAAGATCATCGTCCAGATTCATCCCCAGAGTGTGGTTCACTCGATGGTGGAATATATCGACGGTTCCATCGTCGCTCAAATGGGTATCACCGACATGAGGATTCCCATCTCCTATGCACTCTCCTTCCCCCAACGGTTACCTCTCAATCTTCCTGCTCTGGACCTGACTCAGTCAGGAGGTCTTACTTTTTTCCAACCCGATCCGGAGAGATTTCCCTGTCTTCAATTGGCCTATCAATCGATTCAAATCGGAGAAACGATGCCTGCCATTCTCAACGCGACGAATGAAGTGGCCGTGAATGCCTTTTTAGAGGGGTCGATCAAATTCACGGATATTCCTCTCCTCCTCCGGCGGGTGATGGAGCAACACGAGGTGAAGCAGATTCACACGATCGAAGACATCTTGAAAGCAGACCACTGGGCGAGGGAAAGGGCAAGGACGATTCTTTCAGAAGGGAGAAAAATGTGTTAGTCACCATTTTATCAACCATTATCGTTTTGGGAATCCTCGTCTTCGTCCACGAATTCGGCCACTTCTTACTGGCCAAGAGATTGGGCGTGGGCGTCCTCACCTTCGCTCTGGGATTCGGGCCAAAACTCATCGGGAGAAAGATCGGAGAAACCGAGTATAAAATCTGCGCGATCCCGTTGGGAGGGTATGTAAAACTCATTGGGGAAAACCCCGAAGAGGAAGTGAAAGAGGAAGATCGCAGCCGTTCCTTCTCGATTCAACCCATATGGAAACGAGCTTTGATCATCAGCGCAGGCCCCTTTTTCAATTTTTTTCTTGCCGCTGTTCTTTTCTGCCTCGTTAATCTGTTTCTCGGAGTTCCCTCGTCCCCGCTTCCCAGGATTGGAGAAGTCTCCGCCGGTTTTCCGGCTGAGGAGGCAGGCTTAAAAAAAGGTGACCTCGTCCTCTCCATCGATGGCGAAGAAGTCTCCAAATGGGAGGACCTCTCCAAGATCATACGAGGCAGCAAAGGGAAAGAACTCCACCTGAAGGTGAGAAGGGAGAGTGAAGTTTTCGAGATCAGAGTCACCCCAAAGCCCGCGACCCAAAAGAATATCTTTGGGGAAGAAATTCAGACCTTTCTGATAGGTATCACTCCTGCGGAAGAAGTCGTTCTTACGAAAGTAAACCCTCTCATCGCGATCGGGACTGGATTCGCTCAGACCTGGAATGGAATCAGGTTAACCGTTTTGGGGATCGTGAAACTGATTCAGCGCGTCATTCCCGCCAAAGAGATCGGCAGCCCCATCATGATTGCTAAATTGGCTGGGGAGCAGGCCAGAAAGGGAGTGGTGAGTCTCGCCCTTTTTACGGCGATCATTAGCATCAATCTCGGAATCATCAATCTTTTCCCCATCCCCATCCTCGACGGAGGCCACTTCCTTTTTCTAGCCCTCGAGGCAATTTTGCGGAGGCCCGTCAGCATCAAGAAGATGGAGATTGCCCAGCAGATCGGGTTGGTCTTCATTATCCTCCTGATGCTTTTTGCTATCCGCAATGATGTGATGCGTTATTTTTTCCCATGAGGGGTTAGAGCGTAGAATGAAGGTTCTTGGAATCGATACATCGACACCCTGCGGAAGCATCGGCCTGATCCACGGCCAAAACGTCATTTCGGAATATGTTCTCAACGTCTCCGTCACCCATTCGGAAAGACTCCTTGGCGCCATCGATCTCGT
>CAYMTD010000210.1:0-4705 GCA_964393245.1 uncultured Syntrophaceae bacterium | reverse complement strand
CTCACCTTGAAATTGATAAACTCCACTTCAGAGTCGGGATAGGTCCTTCCATACAGCTTCTCGTAGACTTCGTCGAAGCGTCGGCGAACTTCCTCCTTCTTCAACTTCGTGAAATCTCTTTCGGCCAGAGGTACGTTTGTTTCTGCTCCTTGGCCGACGAAACGCATATCCAGAGACCTTTCGAACTTTATTTCTTTTTCCGTGACTTCCTTCTTGAGGATCTTTGCTGCCTCGGCTTCAAGCTCCTTGAAGATCTTTTCGATTTCGAAAAAATTGGCATTGGCCAACGAAACCTTGTGGCTCCGGAGGAGATCAAAGGCTCGGGGCGCGGTGAAGAAGCCCAGAGCCGATCCGACCCCAGCATTCGGTGGGACGAGCAAGCGAGGGGCTCCCAATTTCTTTGCCAGACTGTAAGCGTGAACGGGACCCGCCCCGCCAAAGGCCACAATCGTCACAATTTTGGGATTTCCTCCCTTTTCTGCAATATGGGTCTTTGCTGCTGCCGCCATCGTCTCATTGATGAGATCATGAATTCCCCATATAGCCTGGACGAAGGTCACTCCCAGAGGCTTTGCGACCTTCTCCATGACCCCGCGCCTGGCTGCCTCCTTGTCCAGCTTCATTTCACCGCCCAAGAAGTAGTTCTCATCCAGATAACCTAACAAGAGATCGGCATCTGTGACGCAGGGTTCTGTGCCGCCGATCGCATAGCAGATCGGTCCGGGATCCGCTCCAGAGCTTTCCGGTCCTACCTGTAGCGTCCCCATTCGGCTGACCTTTGCGATGCTCCCGCCCCCTGCTCCAATCTCCATCAAGTCGACCACGGGAACTTGGATGGTGAGGCCGCTTCCCTTCATAAATCTCTGAACACGACCCACCTCAAACGTAGGGACGACGCCTGCGACCCCTTTTTGAATCAGGCAGGATTTCGCTGTTGTTCCCCCCATGTCAAAGCAGAACATTTCCAAAATATTGAAGAGCCTTCCATAATATTGCCCAGCGATAACCGCAGCGGTTGGACCTGACTCGATGATCCTAACCGGAAACTCTGCGGCCGTTTCCACAGAGGTAACGCCCCCACTGGAAAGCATGATGAAGAGCCTTCCCTTAAAACCAATGGACTCCAGCCTTCCGGCCAACCTGAAGAGATATCTCCCCGTGAGAGGCTTCACATAGGCGTTCGTCGCGGTCGTGCTGGTTCTCTCGTACTCTTTAATCTGGGGTAAAACGCGATAGGAAAACGATACAGACACTTCAGGAGCTTCTTTTTCGATGATCTCCTTGAGCATCAGCTCATGCGTTGGATTTTCAAACGAATTGATGAGACAAACCGCAATCGATTCAACGCCCATCTTGAGCAGAGCACGAACCACCTGCCTTGCTTCTTCGGGGTCGAGCGGTTTCAGAACGCTCCCGTCGCTCCGAATCCTTTCATCCACCTCGAACCGGAGACTTCGCGGAATCAAAGGCTTAGGGAATTCGGCAAAAACGTCATAAGGTGCGTACCGAATCCCTCTTCCGATCTCTAAGACGTCTCGAAAGCCCTTGGTGGTGATGAGACCTGTTTTCGCTCCTTTTCTTTCAATGATGGAATTGATCACCAGGGTCGTTCCATGGGTCACTTCATCCATTCTCTCCACAAAACCTGGTGTCTTCTTTTCCATTTCTCTGATTCCGTGCTCCACAGCATCAGAGGGATCTTTAGGGGTCGTCAAACACTTGTAGATCTTTAACTCCCCTGTTTTGTCGTTGAGCAAGACGAAGTCCGTAAAGGTCCCACCGATGTCACAGCCCAGCCGATAGAACTTCTCAGTCATTCTTACCCCCTCTGATTTATCAAATCCCAAAATCCAAATCCCAAACAAGCTCCAATTTCCAATGTCCAATGACCTAAACTCTTTCGTTTGTGATTTGGAAATTGGTACATTCGAATTTATTTGTTATTTGGTGCTTGGAATTTGGTGCTTCTAGCTTTGTGCCATTCTTTCAATAAAAACTTCTGAATCTTGCCGCTTGCCGTTTTGGGAAGCTCTTCGACAAATTCCAAAAACTTTGGAATCTTATATTTCGCCACTTTCCCACGGAGGAATTTCAGGACCTCCTCTTCGCTCATCTTTTCTCCGGGCTTCAAAGCAATATAGGCTTTCCCTACTTCCCCCCATTTTTCATCCGGGACACCCACCACTCCTGCATCGAGGATTTTGGGGTGGGTGAGGAGGACTTTCTCAATCTCAGCCGGGTAGACATTCTCTCCGCCACTAATATACATATCTGTTTCACGATCGACGATATAGATATACCCCTCCCCGTCCCATTTCGCGAGGTCTCCGGTATGGAGCCAGCCGTCGCGAATCGTTTCTGCCGTAAGGTCTGGCCGGTTCCAATATCCACTCATTAAGGTGGGACCCTTGACGATGATCTCGCCAGCCTCTCCTGGGTTCACATCCTTTCCTGTATCATCCACAATCCTCACGTCTCCGTGAAAGACTGGAAGCCCCACGGATCCAATTTTTTGTGCTGCTTTTTCGACGGGAAGAAAGGTGATGGTGGATGCCTCGGTCTGTCCAAAAATTTGGCAAATGAGTATCCCCTTTTTATGGTATTCTTTTAACAGTGATTCAGGGATTCGCTCCCCCCCTGTCATGTAACGTCTTACGGAGCTTAGGTCATACTGGCTTAGATCACACTGCTGAAGAATAAATTGATAAACCGTCGCCGGCAATTCGAGGAGTGTCACTCGGTACTTTTGGATCGCCTCGAGGATTTCGTTCGGTCGGAACCGTTTCTTAAGGATGAGAGTTCCTCCTTTATAGAGGATTGGGGCGGCATCTACGAGAAGTCCTCCAGAGTGGAACATGGGTCTCATGACGATCGTGATGTCCGATGAGGTGAGATCATTAAAAAGATCTGCATTGAGGACATTGTAAAAAGTTTTCCGGTGAGAGAGCACCGCTCCTTTTGGGATTCCTGTCGTTCCGGAGGTATACATGATGATGTGAGGGTCTTCATCCCCGGAAAATCCATTCGCGGAAGGTTCATAGGTAGATTTTTTCCCAACGGCTTTTTCATACTCAATCGCCCAATCCGGGCAGGGATCACCTATGGTGAAATAATTTCCGTTGGAAAAGTTCAGATGGGTTCGGATCGAAGAGACCACTTCCTCGAATTCCGGTTCGAAGACGAGCGTCTGGGAACCGCTATCCCTGAGGATGAACTCGAGCTCGGGTCCTGCTAATCTCCAGTTGAGAGGGACAAGGATTGCGCCGATTTTCGAAAGGCCGAAAAAGATCTCGATATATTGGTGGCAATTATGAAGGAGGACCGCAACTCTGTCCCCCCTTTTTACGCCGCTCTCGAGAAGGAGGTGGCAGAGTTGGTTGGTCCTGTGATTCAACTCCTGATAGGTGAAGGGCTGATCTTCAAAATAGAGAGCCTTTTTCTTAGGTGCTAAGACGCTCCATTTTCTTATCCAGTCGCCGACGTTCATCATTCTATCAAGTGACAGGGATTGGTGACAGTGATCGTAAGAAAATAGGATTCTATAATTGCCCTACTGTCACCATCACCAGTAACGAACACCATTTTATTGATGCACAAAATTTGGGTTGACCTTCGGCCCGTTTTTCAAATGGCATCAGACTCCAGTTTCCTAAGGGTCCCTTTCTCAGCAGCCTTGGCTATTCTTGACTCAGCCTTCTTCGATCAGCCCTACCTTTCGAATCGTCCGGCCAAACATGGCCGATGCCACAGTTCCCTCCTTAAAGGAGTCAATTGGAGCACTGTAATAATGGAATGGCGGAATGATGGATAACCAAAAAGGTTAAGGCTAAGGTCAAGGCTGAGAAATTCTTAACCCAAAGCTCAACCCAATCATGTTTGAGCCAATATTCCAATATTCCATCATTGCATCACTCCGATCATTACGAGCCTTAGAAGATGGAGGGTTCTTTAAACTCCCCGAAGACTTCCTTGAATACCTTCGTCATCTCACCCACGGTAGCATAATGCTTACAACATTCGAAAAGCGCAGGCATCACATTCTTCTCTTCCCTTGCCACCCTTTCCAATTCTTTCAGCGATTGAACCACCTTTCGGTTATCCCTTTCCCGTTTGACCTCTCGAAGCCGCTGGATCTGTTCCTCAGCGGATTCCCAGCGATATTCATGGAGATCAACCTCCATCTCTTCCCCTTCTGTGTATTTGTTCACGCCAACCTTAATCAGTTCTCCCTTTTGGACTCCTTTTTCGAACTCATAAGCCTGTTTGGCCACCTCTCTCTGGACGTAACCCGTTTCCACCGCCTTGATCATCCCGCCCATTTCATCCACCCGCTTCATCTCTTCTACGATCTTCCCCTCCATCTGTTTGGTGAGGGTTTCGATGAAATAAGAACCGGCCAAGGGGTCGACGGTATCCCTTAACCCGATCTCTTCCATCAGAATCTGGAAGGTTCTGAGAGAGAGGAGGGCGGCTCTGGGAGTGGGAATGGTGTAGGCTTCGTCAAAGGAGCAGAGCGCAGTCGTTTGAGCACCTCCGAGAGCTGCCGCAAGGGCGTAGTAGGCTCCTCGGATGATATTATTTTCGGGCTGGGCCTTAGTCATTCCATATCCGCCACCCCCGAAAATTCCCCGAAGGAGGAGGGATCGATTGTCCTTCGCTCCGTAACGTTCTTTCAAATTTTTTGCCCAGAGTTTCCTTGCCGCTC
>CAYMTD010000209.1:0-4706 GCA_964393245.1 uncultured Syntrophaceae bacterium | reverse complement strand
TGTTTAGAGTGTATCGAAAGGGGCGCTCGCTGCCTATGGCCTCAATTTTTTTAGCATCGGCTATGCGGCGGGAAAGCGGGCCGCTCGTATCCTAAAAGGAGAAAACCCTGGCCAAATCCCATGGGGGCATATCGAGACGCTCCATCTGGTGGTGAATGAGAAAGCAGCGAGGGCTCAGGGGGTGATCCTCTCTCCTGAACTTTTGAAAAGATCAGATAGGATTATCACCCAATAGAGACATCTCCCTTTTTTCGACGAAGGAGGTGAAATCCATGGATATCTTTGAATGGATGAAACGGAATGGACACGAACAGATCATCTTCAACTTCGATCGGGAAACGGGGTTGAGGGCGATCATTGCGATCCATGACACGACCCTCGGCCAGGCCTTCGGCGGGGTCAGGATGGTCAATTATGCCTCTATGGAGGATGCCCTCCGGGATGCCTTGAGGTTGTCCCGGGCCATGACCTACAAGTGTGCGGCTGCCGATGAGGATAAGGGAGGGGCAAAAGCGGTCATCTGGGGCGATCCCAAGAAGGATAAGAACGAATCCCTTCTCAGGGCGTTTGGAAGGTTCGTTGATACGCTCAAGGGTCGCTTTGCGACGGGGGCGGATCTCAACCTCACGGTCATGGATGGTTCCGTGATGGGAAGGGAAAGTCAATACATCCTTGCGAAGCCGAGAGAAGAGGGAAGTTCAGGAAGTACGGGGCCAATGACTGCCTTCGGAATCTACGTCGGCCTAAAGGCCTGTGCAAAATTCATCTGGGGTGATGAGAATCTGCAAGGGAAGAAGATTGCTGTCCAGGGACTGGGAGCGGTGGGAGAACCCCTCTTGGGGTATCTCAGAGAAGGGGAATTGGAGGTAATTGCAACCGACGTTAACGAAGAGACCCTCCAACGCCTCAAGAGCCAATACGGCTTTAAGGCTGTCAAACCCGAGGCTATCTATGACGTGGCATGTGACATCTTCTGTCCCTGTGCCATCGGTGGGATCTTGAACGATCAGACCATTCCTCGATTGAAATGCAAACTTGTGGCAGGTTCTGCGAATAATCAGCTCGAGGACGAAGAGCGCCATGGCCGGATGCTCCATGAAAGAGGCATTCTTTATGCGCCCGACTATGTCATTAATGCGGGAGGCGTGATCCAGGTGATTGATGAAATTCAAGGATTGAATCCCGAAAGGGTGAGAATGAAGACAGAGAAGATCTATCAGCGTCTTCTCGATATCTTTGAGATAGGAAAGAAAGAAAATATCCTTCCTCTGGAGGCAGCCAATCGCTACGCCGAATTACGAATCCAGACAATTCATAAACTGAGACGCCTCTATGTGCCAAGATAGCAGAGCGCAAAGGGCACAGTGCATGGCGTCAAAGGCCCTCCGGAAAAAAGAGCACGATGTCAAGGGAAATTTCTCTTACGATAACAGAGGCTTATCGGCGCCGATTTCTTGAACTCCCCTTCGGAATCGGAACCGTCCAGGACTGTACTTACTTCGAAAAAAGCGAATCTTTCAAAATCTATAAAAGGGATCATCTTAGAAAGATGCGCCGCAGAACCCATCTGGCTCAGATTGAAGAGAGAGTCCATCTTTACGACCGGTTCTTCAAGGAATGGGGATATCCCTGCCCCCTCCCCGGTCATTTGAAGCGAACGATCGACATGGGATTTCCCATCGCCAACCTGTATATCGACACCCATATCATGGCGGAGATGTGCCACGGGATTTTGATGGCCATTCAGGACATGGATCGTTTCGACGGACCATGGAGGCTTGACCTCGCCCAAGAGGGAGAGAGTTTTGAAGGAGTGTCGGGACGGACGCTCACCTGCAAGGAATATGAGATCGTTCTTCGAGATGAGAGAAATATCGTCTGCTCCCTTTTTCAGGGGCCTGATTCTCGAACAAGGATTGACGCGTCGAGCAAGAATATCGTTGTCTATGTCTTCACCGCACCTGGAATTGGAGAAGAGCATGTCTCGAATGGTATTCAATTAGCTATTGAGATCTTAGAAAATTTCGGTGGTGGAAAAGATCCATGGTGGAAAGTGTTTCGTCCACAGGGTGATTGAATGGCGAAATCCCGAATGCAGAATCTTTAGATTTGGAATCTAAATTCCGAAATCCGAATTCAGCAATCCGAAATTAAGAAGGAGGAGAAAAAATGCCCATCGTTCAGATCAGTATGATTCAGGGAAGGACACCGGAAAAGAAAGAAGAATTGATAAAGAAGGTAACCGATGCCATTGTGGATGCCCTTCAGATCCCGAAAGACAGGGTTCGAATTGTTCTCAATGAAGTCCCTAAAGAAAATCTGGGGTACGGAGGGGTGCCTCTGTCGAAAGCAGATTTGTGATGGTTATGTGAAGGACCATCCCTCCCTAATCCTTGCCTATCCCAGGTAGGGGTGTAACGAGAGATTTCTGCATTTCTCCTGAAATCTTAAGGAGATACCTTGACCCGTCCATCGATGGCAGCGCGATGTTTTCGAGATGACGAGATAGCGCCTCAGGGCCTGTCCTGAGTCAATCGAAGAGGTCAACCCTGAGCCAGATAAAAATTCGGCTTTTATTGTCGAAGGGTTGACAACCCCAGGTTTGATGATTAAAAATTATTGAAATTGTTAAAGAGAGGAGGGCTGGGTTTATGAAGATCCGACCACTTCATGATCGGCTCATTGTCAAGAGGCTTGAAGAAGAGGAAAAGACAAAAGGGGGGATTATCATCCCGGATACGGCAAAGGAGAAACCTATCGAAGGGAAGGTCATTGCTGTAGGGGAGGGGAGGATCAATAAGGATGGCAAGAAGATACCCATGGAGATCAAGAAAGGCGACCGGATCCTCTTCGCGAAGTATGGAGGGACAGAGGTAAAGATCGACGGTGAAGAGCATTTGATGATGCGAGAGGAGGACGTCCTTGCCATCATTGAAAAAGATTAGGGAGAAAGGAGGCGTCTCATGGCAAAGGAATTGAAGTTTGATACGGAAGCGAGAAATGCGGTTCTGGAAGGGGTGAATATTCTGGCAGACGTCGTGAAGGTGACGTTGGGTCCGAAAGGAAGGAATGTTGTACTGGAGAAGTCCTTCGGTTCTCCGGTGGTGACAAAGGACGGGGTCACCGTGGCCAAGGAGATTGAGCTCGAAGACCATTTTCAAAATATGGGCGCGAAGATGGTCAAAGAGGTGGCAAGCAAAACGTCAGATACAGCCGGCGACGGGACAACGACGGCTACGCTTTTAGCGCAGGCCATCTATCGGGAGGGATACAAAGTGGTGACCGCGGGTGCCAATCCCATGGATGTGAAGAGGGGAATTGATCATGCGGTGGAAGAGGTCGTCAAGGAGCTGAAGAAACTTTCCAAACCCGTAAAAGAGCAGAAAGAGATCGCCCAGGTCGGAACGATCTCAGCCAATAATGATCCCACGATTGGTAACATCATTGCGGAAGCGATGAACAAGGTTGGGAAAGAGGGCGTGATCACGGTCGAAGAGGCCAAAGCGATGGAAACCACTCTGGAGGTCGTCGAAGGAATGCAGTTCGACCGGGGATATATCTCTCCCTACTTCGTCACCGATCCAGAAAAGATGGAAGCGGTTCTCGAAGACCCCTTGATCCTGCTCTTTGAGAAGAAGATCTCTAACATGAAAGACCTCCTTCCCATTTTGGAACAGGTGGCGCGCGGCGGCAAACCCCTGCTCATTATCGCGGAAGATGTGGAGGGGGAGGCTCTGGCCACTCTCGTTGTCAACAAACTCCGGGGTACTCTGAAATGTGCTGCGGTCAAAGCGCCAGGCTTTGGAGACCGAAGAAAAGCGATGCTGGAGGACATTGCCATTCTGACAGGGGGGACGGCTGTCTTTGAGGATGTGGGGATCAAGCTTGAAAAAATAAAATTGGATGATCTGGGAAGGGCGAAAAAGGTCGTCATCGATAAGGACAATACGACGATTGTTGAGGGCATGGGGAAAACCTCTGCCATCGAGGGCAGGATTAAACAGATTCGCGTCCAGATCGAGGAGACCACTTCCGATTATGATAAGGAAAAGCTCCAGGAGCGTTTGGCCAAATTGGCAGGAGGCGTGGCCGTCATCAAGGTGGGGGCAGCGACCGAGACTGAGATGAAGGAGAAGAAGGCGAGAGTCGAGGATGCGCTCAATGCAACACGGGCTGCGGTGGAAGAAGGAATTGTTCCTGGCGGTGGCGTGGCCTATTTGAGGTGTATGCCTAACCTGAAAAAGCTGAAGCTTGAAGGCGACCGGCAGACCGGGGTCGAGATCATTCATCGAGCCCTCGAGGAACCGATTCGCCAGATTGCTGCTAACGCCGGCAAAGAAGGGTCTGTGGTGGCCGAAAGGGTGAAGCAAGAAAAGGATGCGTTTGGATTCGATGCGGATAAAGAAGAATATACCGACATGATCGAGGCAGGCATCATCGATCCAACGAAGGTCGTTCGGTTGGCTCTCCAAAATGCGGCCAGCGTCGCCTCTCTGCTCATCACGACGGAAGCTGTGGTGGCTGAGAAGCCAAAGAAGGAACCAGCGGTTCCGCCCATGCCACCCGCTTACTAATGGGTTGATACCCGTAGGGAACGCATCGATGCGTTCCCTACCGCTGTTGATCTGCGGCGGGCGGGGGATTGAAGCTCCCCGCCCGCAGGGCGGCGCTTCCCGGTAAGGTAATGTAATTTTACATTGTGCCCC
>CAYMTD010000208.1:0-4748 GCA_964393245.1 uncultured Syntrophaceae bacterium | reverse complement strand
CCAACAGTGAAATCGAATTTCATCTGGGGATCGCGTCGGGCCTGTTCTTCAATTCTGATTCCAGCACCAGATACGCTTTCTTCTCCAAAAAGTTGCTTGGCCCGTTCCTTGACTGAAAACAAACGAACTACACCGTTCTCGGTCTCAATAATTCTGTCCTCCCAATCAGGAAGGTGAATCCCAAGGAGTTGAGCAAAACGCTGGACAACGTCAAAAATTAGACTGTAGCCTTGCTTCTTTTTCTTCGGGGTCTCCTCTTCATCTTCGATATATTCTTCCTCGAGTTCTTCCCCTCTCCCTGAGGGCTGATCTTAGCACACACTTGACACAGGGGGTAGAAGGTGTTATAGAGGGGACATGTATGTTTGTGGTCAGCATTTTTCCCAATTCATGCTGGATCGGATTCAAGAGACTGTTCGAACAGAGCCATCCATTTCGCGCCTTGAACTGTCCCGGCGGGTTTGCGAATGGCTGAATTGGCGCTCTCCCAATGGCCGACTCCAAGACATGAGTTGCCGGAAAGCCTTGGCGAAATTGAATCAGCGTGGTGTTGTGGATCTGCCGCAGAGTGGCGAAACTTATGGCTTTGAGCGCTCCGCGATCAATCGTGTTGAGCCTGATATTGCTGAAGTCTGTTGCACGTTGCGGGAGTTGGGCGAAGTGACCGTTTCCCCGGTGAGCAGCCGATATGCGAAGGAATCCAAGGTCTGGTTTGCTCTTCTTGATCGATATCATTATCTGGGAAGTGGATCCTTGTGCGGCGCCCAGATCCGATATGTTGTGAAAAGTTCGACCCATGGCTATCTGGGGGCCTTGGCCTTCAGTTCGGCCTCGTGGGCGCTCAAGCAGCGAGACCAGTATATTGGATGGAGCGAGCCAGCTCGCAGAGCCAATCTGTACCGTGTGGTCTCGAACGACCGTTTTTTGATCCTGCCCATGGTGCACGTCAAGCACCTGGCCTCCCATGTCTTGTCTTTGGTCCTTTCTCGTTTGGCCCAAGACTGGGAGCAACGCTACCAGGTTCGTCCTGTGCTGGTGGAGACCTTTGTCGATCCGACCCGTTTCGCTGGGACCTGCTACAAGGCGGCCAACTGGATTTACGTGGGGGATACCGCAGGACGTCGGGGTGGTGTCGCTAAAAAGATTTTTCTGTACCCCCTTCACCGGGGCTGGCGTGAGCTTCTTTGTGCCGAACCGCCAATTCGACTGGCAGAGAGGCCACGCCCGGAAGCACCGGAGCACTGGGCCGAGGAAGAGTTTGGCACGGTCCGTTTGTATGATCCACGGCTCAAGCAACGCCTTTACACGATCGCTCAGGACTTTTACAATGATCCCCAAGCCAGCATTCCGGAGGCAAGTGGTTCGAAGGCGCGAACGATGGGTGCTTACCGATTTTTTAAAAACCCGAAGGTGACCATGGATGTGGTGCTGACCGCTCACACGGAGGCCACCATCGAACGGATCAAAGCGCACCGGGTGGTGCTGGTGCCCCAAGATAGCACGACGCTCAATTACAGCACTCACCCGATGACGGAAGGACTGGGTCCCATCAACAATAAGGCCGATAAGGCCGTGGGATTGCTGCTTCATGACACCTTGGCCTTTACGGAAAGGGGCACCCCCCTGGGGATCTTGGATGCTCAATGCTGGGCGCGGAATCCGCAGGACAAGGGGAAAAGCAATCGGCGCAAAGAGTTGCCGATTGAGCAAAAGGAAAGCATGAAATGGCTGCGGAGTTTTCAGAAAGCCGCTCAAGTTCAGAAACTCTGCCCTGAGACGATGCTGGTCGTGATGGGGGATCGGGAGTCGGATATCTATGAGCTGTTTCTGGAGGCCAGCCAAGCGACCGATGGTCCCAGACTTCTGGTTCGGGCGGAGAGGTCGCATAGCCGGAAAGTAGAGCAGGAGCTTTTGTGGGACTTGATGGCGAAACAGAAGGTAGCGGGTACCCTTAAGCTTCATCTGCCTCGCAGAAGTTCGCGCAAGGCACGGGATGCCTGGGTAAATATCCGCTTTGCCGAAGTCACCTTGAATCCTCCGAAACGTTTGGGATCGGCTCTCTCGGTCACGGTATGGGCCGTCTATGTGACGGAGCAGGTGAGTAAAACCGGCGAATCGCCGATTGAATGGATGCTTCTGACGACCGTAGAGGTAAAAAACTTTGAAGATGCCAAGAAGAGGGTGGAATGGTATTCGGGACGTTGGGGCATCGAGGTTTACCACCGTACGCTCAAAAGTGGCTGCCGGATTAAGGACCGTCAACTTGCGACGGCGGATCGGCTCGAAACCTGTCTTGGTGTGGATATGGTGGTCGCATGGCGTATTTATTATCTGACGATGCTCGGTCGAGAGAGCCCGCAGATGCCTTGCACAGAGTTCTTCAAGGACATTGAGTGGAAAGCGCTGTGTTGCTATGTGAACAAGACGCCAGTCCCTCCTGAAAAGCCACCGTCTATAGGCCAAGTGGTATTGATGATTGCGGCCCTCGGTGGTCATCTGGGAAGAAAGCGCGATGGTTACCCTGGCACCCAAACCCTCTGGCGTGGGCTGTTGCGTGTCTATATAGCTACGGAGGTGTATGCGGTCTTCACTCAACAACACTATCCTCATCCTATGCAATCCGGCCCCTGACCCCCTGTGTCAAGTGTGGCTAAAGGCCAGCCCTGAGGGAGAGGGTCGGGGTGAGGGTGACTCCCAATTTGTGCTCTGAAGCATCCAGAGGAACAATGCTGTCAATCGAGCATCTTCTTCCAGTGCCCCAGCAGTGCTGTTGCCCGTTTTGGCTTCGGCGGTCCCAAGGACTTGTTCAAGTGCAGTTCGACCAACCATTTCCCAAACCTTCTCCAAAAATTCCTCACCAACACGCCTTAGCTCATCCGCTAACTCAGGTCCATATCGTGGAATATCCTCTAACATCACCTTAAGAATCAAGCAAGCAAAAGGATTAAGATCGCTGGCGAAGGCTTCGCAACCCAATCGAAGTGCTTCAAGTGGAATCGATCCTCCACCTGCAAAAGGATCAACTACAAGGGGCGTTTCTTCAGGGTGAGCTGCTCTTACGAGCCCACGAGATACTTTAAGGTAAGTTTGATTTGCAGATAGATCCCAATTAGAAAAATCTCCAATAAATTTGAGGAGGGCCTTCCGAAGATCCATGTCTTCCGGCCCAGGATTGCCCTGAACCTTTGGCAAAAGTTCCCTTGCTTTGTTTTTGAAATCCTCTGGACAGTGTGGATCACATGGGTCTGGAAGAAGGAGCCCCAGGAGCATTGCTCGACAGGCCGCAAGTGGCCGTCTGGCCCACCAAAGGTGCAATGTGGAAGGATGGCCGTGGCGGATGGATTTCTCCCTCGCCGAGTGCTTCGACACCACCGCAATCGGAAAATCCACCTCCGCCAGTCGTTTACATTCTTTGGGGATCAAGGTACTACCTCTATCTGTTCAAGTTGGCTAATGTAGTCCTCGGGAAGATGCCAAAACCTAGCCCCTTCCACAATAAGACGTTTGTATTCTTCGTTGGGTAATGGTGGGTTAGGCTGCGGGATCGCAAAATATACCCAAACTGCCAAAGGATCAGATTCATTGCCATCACGGCCCACGTGACGCTCCTCTCTAAAATAGGCATTGTCTTCCCGACGCCTTCCAGGAACAAATCCTTCGTATTTATCTAAGCGACCGAGGTCGTGCTCGTCAATCTCATAAACAACACCCCAAACGTCACGCCCTGGGTCAGGAATAACGTCAGAAACACCACACCCACGTTTCTCCGACTTCCTGGTGAACGCAAGACGATGGTCCTTCAACTTTGCAACACAAGCAAATCGCGCAGATGGACACCGCTCTCGCATTTGACCCCAGTCCATATTAGAACCATATGCGAAATAAAGCATAAATCTCTTCTTCCTTGAAATCTGCTCTTTCTCACATTCCCAAAGGGAATGCAACTTCAGCTAGCCGCCTGCATTCTATTTGAAACATAAGTCTACTACTCAGGAACCGAGGGCAATGATTCTATTCACGATGCATTCAAGCGTTGAACAGGGTTTCCCCTCCGTCATCGCTCCATCAATAACTTTATATACAATCATTGGATTCTTTATGGCCTGATCTTTTCTGGTTATTTCAAACTCCTCTTGCGCTTCCCTCAGGTGTTTATCAAAACACTCTTTCCCGATATCCTTGCGAATTGTTGTTTCCATCTTTGATCTGAAACAAGCAAACTTATCGCTTATTTGGGCAGGCCAATCCTCCTCAGAACAGTTCATCAATCTTAGTAAGTACTTGTTGTAAGAGGGATCTGCGTTATTTTTCCCCTCATCGCTATCCCAAACTATGTAAGTGGGAATATTAAGAGAGTCAAAGATAACAAATGGTCGGTCGAGATTATTCTTACTGTTGCAAGGAATTATAGAAATGCCCTTGGCTTCAAGATCGAGTCCCATGGCTGCTGCCATCCCCAGAATAGCGGCCCGATCTTCTTCTCCTTCAACAAGAACCACAATATCAGCAAAAAAACCCTCGTTCATCCATGGTGTCATAATGGTATGGAGGCGTGGTCGCAAAGTATCGCCAGTAAACTTTGGTTCAGCCTTCCCTGATTTTTCCCATATTACTTGAGCAACACCTATCGAGATTGGACCATTTCACCTTCGTTATTTTGGGTTTTTCAGGGATGTGCGGCATTTTTCGGAGCCTGCGAATTTGGTCAAATCTATCCAAGCTGACAAATAATGGGGAATGGGTGGAGT
>CAYMTD010000207.1:0-4761 GCA_964393245.1 uncultured Syntrophaceae bacterium | reverse complement strand
ACTTCGAAATGATCAGCGATGCCGTCGATATCCCCATCATCCTCTACAACATCCCCCTCTTCGCCACCCCGATCAGTTATGACGTGGTCAAGCGACTCTCCCGGAAGAAAAATGTCGTCGCGATGAAGGATTCGAGCGGAAGCATGGTTGACCTCCTACACTACATGGACAAGATCCGTTTAATCGGGGAGGATCTCTCCATCCTGGTTGGACGTGAGGAGATCCTCTTCCCTGCCTTGATGGTTGGAGCGAAAGGGTGTATGACCGCCACGGCTGGCATTCTTCCGGAGGTGATGGTTGGGATCTATAAGGCCTGGCAGCAAGGCGATTATGAAAAGGCGAGAGACCTTCAATTCTCCATCCTTCTGCTCGTCCGAGCTCTCTTTGCTGCCCCTTTTCCTCTCGGATTTAAGACCGCACTCGAGGTCAGAGGATTCAAAATGGGCCCTCCTCAGCAGCCTCTCTCCGATGCCGAATATTTCAAATTCTTAGGCGTTAAGAGCCGGATCGAAAAGATCATGAAACCGATCCTCGATCATCTGCCGAGATGAAGACAACCCTCTTCCTTGAAACCTATTTTCTGTGGAGATTCCACGCAGCGACAAAGGCGAGTCCCTTCTCTGTCAGGGCGATGGCGGTGCGATTGAGCGCGTCGTGCTTATCTAAATAATTTCTCTCCAGGCAGGACATGTCTCCGCAGGAGATAACTTCATCCTTATTTCTAAAATAATCCAAAATGTCAGAGGGATGTTCTCTCTTCTGCTCCACTTCGGGATCGCCTCCTTCATGCTTCGCTGAGATGTTGGGCACCCTTGGCGCAACTTCCAGGAGATCCCAGCGGCGGTTGTAAGGCTGCTTCACAATACTCTTCCAGGTTTCAGTGATGTGGTGTTCAATTCGCACGTTTTCTTCCAATCCGAGTTTTCTGCGTATTTCGGACGACAGTTCCAGAGTCTGACAGTTAACCGAGTTGCTCAGATTGAAGCCGATGAGGGGGGTAGACCCATCCTTTCTCGAAAAGAGCCGTGCTGCTATCAGGGTCCAGAGGACGGCATAGGGATTGTCATTTCCCATGAAGACCGAAATCTTGAATTCCATATCGACGCCCAATTTGTGTAGGAGATATCCAAGAAGGACAGTCCCGGGATTGATGTTGAGAACCTGTCGGATTCCATAATTCGTATAGTAATAGAGGTATTCATCAATCCACTGAAGGGCGTGTTCATTGGGCTGCCCAATCCCTCCAAAATATCCCGTGATCGTCTCGGGCCCACCAAGATGAACATTCGAACCATCCGTTCCTTTCGTGTCAAGAGTCTCTACATAGCTGGCCCCAACGATCTGCATGGCAGCCGCCACAGCCAGGATATCTCCCTGGTCCCCCTCCTGCTCCTTCATCTTCCGAACGCGAATGTAGCGCGACGGCATGATCTCCTTCTTCTCTATCGCCTGGCGAGCTTCTGTAATCAGCCATGGAAAATATTGAAAGGCGCTGATTTCCAACGTGACCGCATGGGCTTCGTCAAACGTCATCCCGTCGGCCCGATTCCCTAAGACTTTTCGCCTGAATTCTGGAATCGAAATGAAAGAACCCTTATCCCGCTCCTCTGAGAGCCACTGGAGATCTTTCAGATAGGGTGACCGCATCATCTGAAGCTTTGAAAGAAGATTGGGCAGCCTCTGCGCCTCCCGGGCCTTCGCATTGATCTCTTCCGGGGTTCCGTATTTTTCCACGACCCGGAGCAGCGCATAGATGATAGGATTGTCAGGATCGAGCAGAAATCGATTGATCTCCTCCACCACCGAAGGATTGATCCTTAAATGCTCCCTGAGCATGTCATACCTGCCTCTCACCATCGGCCCCTCCAAAAACCTAACTATATTTTCGAGATTGGTAAAACTGACCCAGCATCGCCGCCCCCAAGAGGGAGGATTGGTCCTGATATCTGAATTCGAAATCACCTGTCCAGTGCTTTTTCGCCTCAAGATACCCTCGAACTTTTGCCCCCCCACCTGTGGTCATGACGATCCTGTTCATATTGACCAGGTCCGCCACCTCCCTCAGATGCTCCCGATGGTAGAGAGCGTTTCCCCTGATCAGTCCCAGAAGGATCTTCTCTCGGGTTGTCTCCAAAGTCAAACCGAAGAGGCTCGCTTTCATCTGTTCGAGGCTGTAGCGGCTCCCCTGGAGGAAAGGGACGTAGTCAGGAAGCTCTGCCTCCAGGCTTTCCGGATCAGGACTCCTGAGAAAACTCTCAAGCACCGACGGGATGTAGTCGTTGTAGAATTGGTCTCCGGTCATCTCCCGGCAGAATACGGAATGAAACCACTCCAGGGCCAATCCCCCTGTATTGAGAACGAAAAAGGTGACCCACCGGTTGGGAATGACATGACAGCGGACATTGAAATTTCTGGAACTAACCGGCTTGTCAACGCACACATTCGTAATTTCGCAAGTACCACAGATAAAATTAATATCGCCGGGTGCCGTGAACCCTCCCGACAAAGCGGCCAGCACGGCATCGTTCCCTCCGCAGAGGACCTCGCAATCCTCTGGCAATCCGAGCTCAGCAGTGATCTTGGGTAAGATACGGCCTGCCCTATGGTAGGATTGTTTCAGGGGAGGGAGCTTCTCTTCGGGTATCTCTGCAATTGACAGGACATCTCGATTCCAGGTCAAGTCATGCCGAGCGGTATTATAAAGACCGGTGATCGAAGTCGTTGAGGGATCGATGACCCACTCTCCTGTAAAGCGCTTGACCATGTAGGTATTGCAATGACCAAATTTGGCCGCACGATTCCATACATCAGGCTGGTTCTCGCGAATCCACAGAATGGAACAGAGAGACGAGCCACCCGAGACAGGCAGGTTACAGGTCTCCCTGAGAAACTTCTCCTCTCCCACCCGTTGCCTTATTTCTCTCGCCTGTTTATGAGAACGGCCATCCAACATGAGAATGGCAGGGCTCAACGCGCTTCCATCCTCCCCCATGGGGACCAATCCAGGAGTCGTCACAGAAAAGGAGATAATCCCTACGTTAGAGAGATGTTCCCTGATCTCAGCACAAGAGTCTTTCAAGGCATGCCACCACTTCTCAGGTTCAACATCAGCCTTTCCACGATCATAGAGATTGATCTCATACTCTCGGGAAGCCTCACACCTCTTCTCAAGATCAGGGCTGAAAACCCCTATCTTAAATGCGGTGGTCCCCACATCGACGGCAAGAATGTCTCTTTTCATATCACTTTCTTAGAGCGCCTTTCAACTTCGGCAACTCTCCTTCAAGCATACTGTAAGTGTGCTGCGGCTCGGGGAACCTCCCCTTTCTCACATCCTCGGCGTAAGCCTCCAGCGCCTTCAATGTCTCCGCTCCCAGGTTGGCATACTTCTTTACAAATTTTGCAGTGAAGGCTTGGAAGATCCCCAGGATATCGCTACAGATCATCACCTGCCCGTCTGCGTCCACGCCAGCCCCGATGCTGTAGACAGGAATGGTCAAATCGTCTCGTATAATTTTACAGACTTCCGGTGGGACCGCTTCGACGAGCAAGGAGAAAGCCCCCGCCTTTTGAACGGCCCGGGCATCTTCGATCAGCTCCAGGGCTGCTTCTGCCGTTCGGCCTTGAGCCTTAAATCCACCTAACTGTCCAGAGCTCTGGGGGGTGAGACCGATGTGACCCATGACCAACATCCCCCCATCGGCGATGGCTCTGATCTGAGGACAAACCCTGCGGCCTCCCTCAAGCTTGATGGCATCCACCCTCGCTTCTTTGAAAAAGCGACCTGCATTTCGAACGGATTCATCCACATTCACCTGGTAGGAAAGAAAAGGCATATCTCCGATGATAAAGGTATTGGGAGCCCCCCGACGGACGGCCTCTGAATGACAGATGCACTGATCCATGGTGACAGGAATGGTCCCTTCATAACCATAAACACACATCCCGAGAGAATCGCCCACCAGAATCATGTCCATCCCTGCCTGCTCTGCGAACTGGGCTGTCCAGTAATCATAAGCCGTTACCCAGACCGCCTTCTTCCCAGACTCCTTCATACTCTGTAGATCAAACCGGGTCAGTTTCTTCTTCATCTTTTGCCTCCTGATTTTATTATTCTCGGGTTATCGTTCTACCAAGAAGATATCTTTTGCCAAGAAAATCGTCAATAGAATAGTTTCGGATAAAATAATCTTAAAATGAATGATTTTGGAAACGATCTTGTGTGTTTCTGAAGGCTATCCTTGAAGTGATGTTGAGCGAGGTAGGTTAAGGTTTAGAAAATATACTTGTGATGTAATCAAATGTTGACTTCAAATTCCCACCTAAGAGTGTAACAGCCACCACAATAACAGCGGTGATTAAGGCAACAAGGAGTGCGTATTCGACAGCACTGGCACCTTTATCGTCTTCTAAAACCGTGAGCAGTTCCTCTGTTAAGCTCAATCTCCCCTCCACCTGCGTTCGTAATGAACATGAGTAGAAGGCCGCCTAAGAATAAGGGGCTCGTGGAAAAAGCCACGGGCCTCGCAAAATTCCTTACTGCCTACCGACAGGCGACTGCTTCGGCAACCCGGCTATCCCTATTTCAGGGACCCATGCCTGCACGCCGAAGGGTCTTATGATAACAGTCAGGTTTCCCGACATGCAAGGCATGCCCGCATACCGTTTCGCGCGTCGGGACGCAAGCGTGGCTTTCCGTCCCACGATTGCTCGTGGTTTATCTTTATTGGCGATGTCGATGTAGCTTAATCTATTGTTTAT
>CAYMTD010000206.1:0-4788 GCA_964393245.1 uncultured Syntrophaceae bacterium | reverse complement strand
ATTGCCTGGGACAAGTCTTGAAGACCTCATCTCTCGTTTTCGACCAGGAGAATTCATTTTTCAGTTCGGTCATCAGGCACCTATCGTTCTAAGCCTACAAGGATTGCTTTTATCCCCAAAACGTCTCCTTTAGATGTCTCCACATTTCGTCGCACAATACCAACCATATTATAATCGATTCGGTCAAAAATTGAAATCTGTTCAATCGGTTAAGCCCTTTTAGTAGACCGCCTATGTTCCAAATTTGTCAGTATTCTGACAAATTTGTCCAAAATTCTCAGAACCTAAGGAGAAGTAGATTTTCAATCCTTTTTAGAAACGATAAGTTATCGATCTTAAAGGCATGGCATGCGATTTGCTAACAAGAACCAATGGAGAGGAATCTCGTTATCTCCAAGAAATGGGAATCCCACCCTAACTGGAAGGCAGTTCATTGCGGCTGAGGGTTCACCAGAGGTAACCACCGGTCTGATCAAAAGGGGCCAACGCACGAATCGTCACGGGGGAGCCGCCATGCAAACGAAGGAAGGAGATAAATTCAAAAACGCTGTGAACGGAGTGGAATATATTCTAAGGAGAATTGTGAATCGAATGGCTCTTCTTGAATCCGAAGACGGAAAGAGGCAGATTCTGACGGAAGTGGATAATCTAAAAATTAACTCCTTCTATCAGAAAATAAAAATGAACGAGACATAAGAATCGCAGTCATTCTTCCTCTCATCCTTTCCCCTCTTCCCTTCTTTGAAGACTAATAGAGCAGATACTTTGCCCGTAGCTTGCGGAACTCCTGGAGCGGTTCTTCCCACTTTGACACAATGACCTGAGGTTCCCTCTCCTTGATGGCATCGACGAGCCAGCGACTGCCCATCAGCGCAACCGTCTTCTCGATCTGGAAAGCCTTTGGGTAAAGCCAGTAAAGGGCACTTGCGATTTCAATTCCGAGGGAAGCGGAATCAAGACGGTCACGGTCCTTCAAGAGTATCTGAATCCCATGACAAACCTGTTCTTTGAAACGGTCCCGACAGGGTACAAAATGGGTTGGCTTGAATCCAACGCCTGGGATCTGGCGTTTACTCAAATACTCTGCCAGTTCATCAGCATCCACCCATGGCGCGCCGAGAAGTTCGAAAGGCATCTCTGTTCCTCTCCCGACGCTCACATTGGCTCCCTCTACCATGGCAACCCCAGGATAGAGGATCGCCTGGGTAAGAGATCTTATGTTAGGAGAAGGATTCACCCAGGGTAAGCCTGTTTCATCGTACCAGCTTGCTCGTTGATAACCCACCATTTTGATGACCTGGAGTTTCACACCGATCTTATTCTCGGCATTGAACATCTCAGCAAGTTCCCCTATGGTCATGCCATGCTGGATTGGCAAAGGAAAATAGCCAGTAAAGGATTTCATCTCTTTATCCATCATCGGTCCCCGGACCCTCAGGCCGGTTAGAGGATTGGGTCGGTCGAGGACATAGAAAGCGATCCCTTTGTTTGCTGCCGCCTCCATTGCATAGCCCAGCGTCGCGAGATAAGTGTAGAAGCGAACCCCCGAGTCCTGGACATCAAAGACAAGGGCGTCAAGTCCACCCAACATCTTCTTCGAAGGCTTTAAGACATTTCCATAAAGGCTGTAAATGGCCAACCCGGTTGATGGATCTCTGGCATGGGGCACCTTGCCTTCCAGTTTGCCAGACAGGCCGTGCTCCGGGCTGAAGATCTTCACCAGTTTTACCCCGGGCGCGCGACGGAAGAGGTCTACGGATCGCCTACCTCCCGTATCGACACCGGAGTGGTTCGTGATGAGTCCCACGCGTAACCCCACCAAGGGAGAAAACTTCTTTCCAATCAGAACCTCCAGTCCGGTTTGGACCTTTCTCTGAGAATTCCCTTCGTAGTAATTCTTCAGGGAGGGTCTCTTGCTCAACACCTGTTCTCGAGAAACCGGTCCAACCACCTCGCTGACCAAAGAAAGAATCTGGGATCTTAGAGGTTCGGCATTACCTTTGCCCATGGGATGAAGGCGGCTGGTGAGAATGATGATATAAGTCTCAGAAACGGGATCAATCCAGATCCCGGTCCCGGTGAACCCGGTGTGGCCATAAGAGCCTGCCGGGAAGAGTGCATCGCGATTCAAGGCAAAGGGTGCATCAATATCCCACCCCAGACCTCTTAAAGGGATTCGATCAGGCCGCGACTGGGGCAGGGTCATCTTTTCGACGGTTGAGGGCTCAAGAATTTTCACACCGTGTAGGCTGCCGCAGCTGAGTATCATTCGGACAAAGATCGAAAGGTCATCAGCCGTTGAAAAGAGCCCAGCGTGACCGGCGACACCGCCCATTCTAAGAGCGACTCCGTCATGGACGATCCCGCAGACCATCTGCCTTGTTGCCCGGTCCCCCTGGGTGGGTGCGATTCGATCATGAAGGTCAGGGGACGGCTTAAAAAACGTATCCTTCATGCCAAGGGGCTTGAAGATGTGCTCGTCGCAATACCGATCGAGGGATTGTCCCGAAATCCGTTGGATGACCTCGCCGAGGACCTGAAAATTGATGTCACTGTAGGTGAAGATTGTTCCTGGAATGGAGATCGGTTTCTCTTCAACAATCCTCCTAAGACCTTCTTCGTAACCGGACCAGTCGGGTCTTAAATCAAGTCCTGGCCGAAGTCCCGAATAATGGGTGAGAAGGTGACGGGCCGTGATCTTTTCCTTCCCATTTGTGCCAAACTCCGGCCAGTATTTTGCGATGGAATCATCCAGCGCTGCCCTTCCATCTTCGATTGGCTGCATGAAGGCAGTTGCCGTTGCAACAACCTTGGTGAGCGATGCAACATCAAAAATCGTATCGATCGTCATGGGCACCTTTTTCGGCGTGAGTGCTCGGAAGCCGAAAGCTCGACGAAAGATCACCTTGTCCCGGTTGCCAATGAGGACAACGGCTCCTGGAACCCGACCGGCTTGGATTGCCTCTTGACACCTTTCTTCAATGGCTGCGACTTGCTGCTGAGGGAGTGCTTCAAGCGCGTGGGCTCGAGAAGGAAAGAAAGGTTGGACCAAAACAGAAAAAATCAGCAGGAGAAAAGTCTTTGACCATGCGGCCATTTCAATCTTTTTGTCGGAAATGATTCTTAGGAACTGAAAGGGCTCCTATGTTTAGGAGGGTGAGGGGATCCACTCGAGCCCCATGGATCCTCATTCCCCAATGGAGGTGAGGCCCCGTAGACCTTCCTGTGGACCCGACGCGACCTAACATGGCTCCTGTTAGGACACGATCTCCCTCCTTGACGAGTACTTCTGAGAGATGGAAATACATGGAGTAAGAACCCCATCCGTGGTCAAGAACAACGGATTTCCCTGAAAAGAAAAGTTCGTCAACCAAGACGACCACCCCATGATTGCTCGCCAGAACGGGAGTTCCTTCCTCAGCCCGTAGGTCAATCCCCGTATGTTGACCTCTTTGTTTCCCATTAATGATACGGTTCACCCCAAATCCTGTCGAGACTTCCCCCTCCACCGGACGGATAAAAACACCCTTCCATAGTCTTTCGTCCCGGAAGGTTTGAAACAGGGCCTCCAACCTCTTCGCCTCCTGATTGACTCGTTCGAGGGTTTTTGCATCTAATTCTACCATAGGAGGCGGTAGCGAAAGGGCCTGAATCGCAAAATCAGCCTTCTCCACCTTCAAGGAAAGGGTGCTTGTATAAAGCCTGTCCTCTCCATCTCTGGCGATGACTTTGATGTCGTACGTGCCGGCTGGGGTGCTCATGTCAATCCCAAGTAGACCTTCGTAAGTCCTTGTTTCGGTGTCAAAAGCGATTGGAAATCTTCCTCCTTGGAATTCCCCGTAGATAGACTTCAGGGATGCCGGTCCAGAGGCCCTGATGAGGCAAACCTCCCCTTGCTTGGCCTCCTTCGGGAGTGACTCTACGCGAAAGCCATTTTCGGCATGCACAGCCATCCCCGTCGTTATGAGAAGAATAGGGATAAGAAGAATTGAAACCATTCCAAACGCCCTCAGCGCTCTATACTTTCACCGGTCAGGACCGGTTGCTATTTTCCATTAAGGCAAGTATGATTCTTCATAATAAAAACATCCTCCGGAGGGCTTGTCAATGGCAAAAGAAGCCTATCTTGAACAGGTCATACAGGTGGCAAACAGATCCCCCTACTATCGGCTCCTTGGAATGGAAGTCAAGGAAATCAGAGAAGGGGAGTCCAGAATCGAAATGTTCTTTAAGCAAGATCTGACCCATCCCTACGGGATTGCTCATGGTGGGGCGATTGCATCTCTTGCTGATTCTGCTGTCGCGATGGCCTTGATCGACTTGGTCGATCCCAGGGATCGAATCGCGACGATTGAATTTAAGATCAACTTCTTTGCTTCGGTAGACAAAGGAAAACTGGAGGCACACGCCAAAATCATTCACAAAGGTTCGAAGACTGCCGTCGGCGACGTTGAGGTCGTTGATGAGAAAGGCAAATTGGTGGCGAAGTTGCTGGCCACTTATAGTATCAGAAAGAATGATTAAATCCGGGACGGCTGACCGGAGGGTAAGAAGTCTCGCTCTCATCGTTCCGGAAGGTTCATGACTGAGGGTGATGAGATCTATGGACCCTCTTACGAAGCCAGGCGCACTGGAGCGATAACAGGAGTATCCGTAATTTGATTCTAAAACTTCTTATCATATTCCTCCTTGAATCGGCAATGACGGTAAGATAGAAGAGATGGGTCAGGAGGAACCACCTCCTCCATCTCCTCTTCGATCTTTCATGCATCGATCTCCAGATGACAG
>CAYMTD010000205.1:0-4801 GCA_964393245.1 uncultured Syntrophaceae bacterium | reverse complement strand
TCAAAGATGGGACGAAGATCATTTTAGAGAAGGCCTAATCCGGACCCATCTTTTCTCCTCTGTGGGAAGAGAGACTTCGACCTTCCTTACTTCATTTTCTTCCGGTATTTTTCCAGCTTCGCTCCTCTGATCAAAACTTCTCGTAGCTCTTTTCTTGTCTCCTCATCCTTGATCTTCTGGATGAGGTCTTCGATCCGAGTCAAAGTCCGCTTGTCAAGCTTCTCATCCTCCCATCCATGCTCTTTTGGGGTATCTGGAATCGGGGGAGAGATCCTTCCCAATCTGAATCGAATATCTTGGATGAGCGCCTCGCCCAAATAGGCGTTTATCTTCTCGATGAGGGTGGGTTTAAGAAATTGAAGTTGTTGGATCCAGGTCGAATGGGAGACATCGATGAAGAGGATGCGGTTTCGAATGGAACGAGGTTGGGCATGAAGCGCCACCGACTCTCCCACAATCTCCTTCCAGGCTGCCCAGATGGAATGGGCCTTGAGAGGAACATCGATTTCTAGGGCTTTGAAAGTCTTCTCGAGAATGGAGCCGATTGGTTTGGGTTTCTGCATAATCAGAGTAAGCAAGAAGTAGAGCGCTTGTAGTTCAAAAGTCTCATAGTCGTGTAGTCTGATAGTCTTGTAGTTTTTTACTACACGACTAAGCGACTATCCGACTATTCAACCACTTTGCG
The DNA here is from genome assembly GCA_964393245.1 of uncultured Syntrophaceae bacterium. Classification (GTDB taxonomy): domain Bacteria; phylum Desulfobacterota; class BSN033; order BSN033; family UBA1163; genus CAYMJV01. The sequence continues at coordinate 4,116 of CAYMTD010000205.1, read as the reverse complement.
CCATGCGCCTTGCGATATCTTAGCAGCATCAATCCTCGGAAACAGGGGTGCGGGTTTAACGACTCTTCTCCCGGGTTGCAATCCCCCCCATTTTCCATTTTTTCTCAGGTTTTGTTCCCAGAGGTCTTCCTCTATCTGCAGTTGTGACCACATCGTCTCCGAGGTGGACGGCATAAAGGCAGCGAGCAGCAGCGCAAGGAGTCGGAGGGACTCCAGGGCATGGTAGAGCACAGTGCCAAGGCGAGCCCGATCCTTCTCCTCCCTGGCAAGGGACCAGGGGGCTGTCTCATCCACATATTTATTGGCAGCATCGACGACTCCCCAGATGGAAGAGAGAGCCCTGTTAAAAGCCAGGTCGTCCATTTGCTTCGGCACTTGAAGAAGGACCTTCTCACAGACTTCTCGGAGATTCCGATCGATCTCCTGGGGCTGAGAAGGATGGGGAATGAGACCATCAAAATATTTGTGCACCATGCTGAGAGTCCGGCTGAAGAGATTTCCCAGATCGTTTGCCAGATCGCCATTAATTCGATGAACCATTGCCGCATGGGAGAAGTCCCCATCGGTCCCGAAAGGGACTTCCCGCATCAAGAAATATCTCACCGCGTCCACTCCATAGAGATCGATCAGACGGTTGGGTTCAACGACGTTCTGAAGAGATTTAGACATCTTCTTCCCCTCGACCGTCCACCATCCGTGGGCATAGACCGTTTTGGGAGGCGTCAGACCGATGGCCTTGAGCATGGTGGGCCAATAGACCGTATGGGTTGTGAGAATATCTTTGCCAATGAGGTGGATTGCCTCCGGCCAGAAAGTTGAAAACCGGTCCCCGTCAGAACCGTACCCGATCCCACTCACATAGTTGATCAAAGCATCGAACCACACATAGGTAACATAGTCCAGGTCGAACGGAATCTCGATCCCCCAGCTTAGCCGCTTCTTGGGTCTCGAGATGCAAAGGTCCTCGAGAGGGCTCTTCAGAAACCCCAGAATTTCATTTCTTCTTGATAGAGGGAGGATAAACCGCTCATTCTTTTCGATGTTTTCGATCAGCCAGGATTGATACTTGCTCATCCGGAAGAAGTAATTCTTTTCCGAAATCTCGTTTACGGAGCGGAGGCAGTCGGGACAGTTGCCCTCCACGAGATCCTTTTCGGTCCAAAACCGTTCGCAGGGAATGCAATACCACCCCTCGTAATTATCTGAGTAGATCTCTCCCCGATCATAAAGATCTTGGAGAATCTTCTGAACCACCCTCTTATGTCGGGCCTCCGTCGTTCGGATGAAATCATTATTCGAGATATTGAGCTTCTTCCAGAGAGACTGAAAACGCTTAACCATTTCGTCACAGTGCGCTTTCGGGTCTATCCCCCGCTCCTGAGCCGCCTTCTCAACCTTCTGGCCGTGCTCATCTGTGCCGGTGAGAAAAAAAACCTGATATCCCTCCAGGCGTTTGAAGCGGGCCAAGATGTCCGCAGCGACGGTGGTGTAGGCGTGTCCGATATGGGGGACATCGTTCACGTAATAGATGGGCGTTGTGATGTAGAAGGCCCCTTCAGATTTCGGACGCATGGATGGTGATCTCTCCCCCTTCTTCCAATTCAACGGTCACGGTCTGGCTGAGCACATTTTGGCGAATGACTTTTCCTTTGCCGGAACGGGTCGTGATATGTTTGCCCACCTTGGGCAAATCCCTCTTGAGCTCCAGATAGGTTGGGTATTCATACGCCAGACAGCACATTAATCGGCCGCAGATGCCTGAAATCTTTGTCGGATTGAGAGCGAGATTCTGTTCCTTAGCCATTTTGACAGAGACCAATTCAAATCGATTCATGAATTTTGCACAGCAGAGCTCCCTCCCGCAACTCCCAAGGCCGCAGACCATCTTCGCCTCATCCCTCACGCCGATCTGCCGCATCTCGATACGCATCCGGAATTCTGCAGCGAGATCTCTGACCAGTTCCCGGAAGTCAACCCTCTTTTCGGAGGTGAAGTAAAAAAGCGCTTTGGAGCGGTCTAAGAGAACCTCTGTCTTGACGAGCTTCATATTCAAGCCCCTCTCCCTGATCTTTCGAAGACAGAAAGCGAAGGTCTCCTTCTCCAATTGGTGGTTTCTTTGGGACTGCTCCATATCTTCGGGGGTTGCCTTCCGGATCACCTTCCTTGGAGATTTTAGAAGAAAACGTTTCTCTTTTTGTCGAGGTTCGGTGAGCACCCTTCCTAAAACCTGTCCCTTCTCCGTATCGACGACAACATTCTCACCTACCTCGAGAGCAAGATCTCCGGCATCGAACTCTTCGGCCTTTCCATTGGCTAATTTGACAAAGACCAACCGAATCATCTTCCTTATCCTTCCGCCCAGCGGAGCATCATGGCTTCCAAGGCCAGTCTTGTATTGGCATTGGCCCGGACGGCAACGGTCGTTTGATGGAGAACCTCCATCCGTTTCAACAGAGAGGTGAGGCTCCAATTCATTGCCGTCTCCTCGATTTTTTTTGAAAGATCTGAATGAATAAATTTGCGGGTTCCCTTCATGGCCTTCACGAAAACCAGATCCCTCAACAAAGTATTCGCCACTTCGAGGATTAGAAGGAGATCTTCTCTTTGGGAGGGGAGTGAGTTGAACCAAAACTCCATCTCTTCCATCGAGAGCGTTTTCGACCCTAACAGGTCCTTGAGGAGGTCTTCCCTTGGAACACGGCTTATTTCCTCCTGGATTTCGAGGGCCTTCCCAAGGCTCCCCTCTGAGAGCGATGCCAACAGATAGGCCTCCTCTTCCTTGAGCCCCTTCTGTTCTATCAACCATTTCGTTACCATCGAGATCGGCAGCGGGTTGAACCGAATGGTCTGACATCTGGAGAGGATCGTGGGTAGAATCAACCTCGAATGGGTGGCGAGGAGCACGATGACAGTGTGCAAGGGCGGCTCCTCCAATGTCTTGAGGAGTGTATTGGGGATGTCATAAGCCATCCGATCAGCAGCAGTCAGAATGCAGACACGACGCTTCCCTTCATACGGTCTATAAGCCAGCCCCCTCTGCATCTCAAGGATTTGCTCCTTCTTGATGCCCTGACCTATGGGTTCAATGAGCAAGACATCTGGGTGAAGAGCGTGGCCAATCTTTTTGCAGGAGGAGCAATGATCACAGGCGTCCCCTTTTGCAATCCCTGGATCGAGGCAATTAAGGGCCTTTGCAAACTGCAGGGCGACCCACTTCTTTCCGATTCCCTCATTTCCCAAAAAGAGATAACTGTGAGCAATCTTATCCCTCTGGATGGCTCGCTTCAGTTGTTCGATGGGCCTTGAATGGCCTAACACATCTTTGAAAGACATAGCCTTAAAAAGTTGAGAGTAAGGAATTAGGAGTTCGGAGTTGATACACAGAAGAATTTCACCATGATTAGGATCTCCGGACTCCGAACTTTGAGCTCCGAACTAATAATTTGTCAACGATCTCTCGGATCTTCTCGAAGCTCTTCTCCACACCTTCCCGCGTATCGATCACCTTCACCCGGTGGGGTTCTTTCTTGGCAATCCAGTGATATCCCTTCCTTACTCGATGATGAAATTGAATCTTCTCTCTTTCGAATCGCTCTTCTTTCGTCCTTCTCTGTCTCTGGTTTCTCTGGACGGCCCTCTTCAGGCCTAAACCCGAAGGGCAGTCCAAGAGAAACGTCACATCGGGTTGCCTCCCCTGTGTGGCGAGTTGATTAAGCCTCTGAATCAATCTTAGGTCTAACTTCCGACCAAACCCTTGATAGGCAATGCTCGCATCGCCAAAACGGTCGCAAAGAACCACCACCCCTTTTCTTAAAAGGGGCATGATCACTTCCTTCACATGCTGGGCTCTGGATGCCTCATAGAGAAGGAGTTCACTCAAGGGGACCATCTCTTGATGGTCCGGATTCAAAAGAATCTTTCTAACCTTTTCACTGATGGGGGCCCCGCCAGGTTCACGGGTGACTTTACAGGGGATCCCTTTGCGAGCCAGGTATCTTTCCAAACGCCTAATCTGCGTTGTCTTCCCGCTCCCCTCCACGCCCTCAAAAGTAATAAGAAGGGACAAAACGAAAAACCTCCCACTGTTAAATAAGTACCTGAAATCTAAAAAAAATA
>CAYMTD010000204.1:0-4819 GCA_964393245.1 uncultured Syntrophaceae bacterium | reverse complement strand
TGGAAAAATTATGGTGAGGATGGATCAGGAGCCCCTGCCCTTCGAGGGACAAATATCGAGATTAATAAAGGGGAAATTGTTGCCCTTTTCGGAAAAAGTGGCTCGGGTAAGAGCACCCTTTTCAATTTAATTGCAGGACTCGACCGTCCCACAAAGGGCCGGATCGAAGTCGGGGGCCAAGATTTAGAGGCACTTGGAGAAAAAGGCCGGACTTCTTTAAGGCGGATGAAGTTGGGCTTCATTTTCCAATTCTTTAACCTCCTACCCACCCTCACCGCTTTTGAAAATATCTTTCTCTCTCTTGAGCTTATTCACAGACCGGAACCGGATTTGGTCTTAAATGCCTTAAAAGAAGTTGGCTTGGAGGGCAAAGAGCAGAGGTTCCCTAATGAACTTTCAGGAGGGGAACAACAGCGCGTCGCCATTGCCAGAGCAATTGTAAAAAGACCCTCGATCATCCTTGCGGATGAGCCGACAGGAAATCTCGATACGGTAACAGGAAATCAAATTCTCGAGTTATTGACCCAAAGGTGCCATGAGTCCGAAACTACGCTCATCATGGCCACCCACAGCCCATTGACCTGCCGCTATGCGAATCGAATCCTGCGAATGGTCGATGGAATGATCACCGAGGAAACATCCTGTGAGGAGATCGGCCGTTGAAGATCGTTACCAAATCATTCCTTCGTTATCTTCCAAGACGGTTCAGTCTGAGTTTTCTTCAATTGATGGGGGTTGCCTGTGGAGTGGCCGCGGTTTTAGGCATGACCCTTTCAGCTCAGACCGCTTTAAGAAGTTTTAGCAAGGCCATTGAATTTTTAAGAGGCAAGGCAACCCATTCGATTCAGCGGCCTGCTGGCCCCATGGAGGAAAGCCTTCTCCTCAAATTGGCTCGAGATCCAGCGGTCGAATGGTTTTCCCCGGTCGTTGATCGTCGCTTGCGCCTCGGCCATGGAGAGGTCGTCCGTCTCCTTGGGATCGATCCATTTTTAGATAGGACCATTCGTCCAGAGATTGCAAAGGTTGAATTTCTTGAAAGAAAAACGGATGATCCGGAGAACCTCCTGTCTTTCCTTCTCGACGAGAAGGCAATATTAATCGATCATGATCTGAAAGCAGAACTTGGAATTGCTTCGAATAAAATCGTCGAAACCGCGAAGGGTCCTCTTCATATTAAAGGTTATTTCCCCAATCCTTCTGGGGAGCCATTGGTGCTCATGGATATCGGTCATGCTCAAAAACTCTTTCAGATCCAAGGTCATATCGATCAGGTCGACCTGATTCTATCTGATGAATCTGGGTTTAGTTCCCGATGGGGAAAAGGTTTTCTCGTTCAATCGTCCCGTCAGAGGAGTGAGACGTTCTCTGGTATGCTTCAGGCTTTTCGCCTCAATCTCGAAGCCCTCTCTCTTCTGGCTTTATTTGTTGGGATCTTCCTCATTTACAACACAGCGATGTTCACCGTGGTCAGCCGGCGCCGCGATACAGGGATTCTAAGAAGCCTTGGTGCAAACCGTATCGAAATTCTTGCGGCCTTTCTCTCGGAAATTTTCATCCTCGGTATCATCGGAGGTGCCCTCGGAGGTCTGATTGGCTATTTTCTGACCCGCTTTCTCACGGGCCTCATCGGCAATAGCATCAGCAATCTCTATTTCTTCCTGCGGCCAGAACCTGTTGCCTGGTCGAATTGGATTCCCATCTTTGGAGTGGCATTAGGATGCAGTGCCAGTTTGTTGGGGGGAGCCTTTCCTCTCATCGAGCTCATTCGCACAGATCCCATTAAAGCCCTGAGCGGCCGAGTTGCCAGCCGTGAGAGCACGCGAAAAGCCAGAAGGGCAGCCATGGCAGGTCTTCTGACTCTCCTGATCAGCTTGGTCCTTTTTCTCCTTCCGGAGACCCACATCTATGTAGGCTTCGCTGGGGTGTTTGGTTTTGTTCTCGGCGTAAGCCTTCTGACCGGAGTCGTTTTGGTCTATCTTCATCCTGTCTTAAGAAGGATCCTTGGAACACTGGGAAAGCTTCCTGGAAAAGTTGCTGCAGGAAATATTCGGCAGAATTTAGGCAGAACCGGAGTGGCGATCGCTGCTTTCATGATCTCCCTGTCCATGTCCATCGGCCTGGGTTCCATGATCGGAAGTTTTCGTCAATCCCTCATCTGGTGGATGGGGACCCAGATTCGTGGAGACCTCTATATTGGGAAAATTATTGAAGCAGAAGTCCCTGAAGACTTCTATGAAGAGCTCCGTAAAATAGATGGACTCGGTGGGGTCCATCCTTATCGGAATGTTCAAACCCTCTACCGCAATACCTCCATCAACGTCAGTGCCGTCGATGCCTCGGTCCTGGAGAAATATGCCCGATTCGGTTGGTTGAAAGGAGGAAACGAGAATTGGGCATTGGTAAAACAGGGAGGGGTCATCATCTCTGAGAGTTTTTCTCGCCGTTTCGGAGTAAAGTCGGGGGAGACCATTACTCTGGAGGGCATCCAAGGACCAACGGAGTTTAAAGTGGGAGCCATTTTTTATGATTATACCACCGAGCATGGACTGGTGATGATGGACCGCCCCACTTTCCTTAAAACGTTTGGAGACCGAACGCTCAACAATATTGGCATCTTTATCGATCCTGACAACCCCCGTCGGGCTGAGCTTCTCCAGGAAGTGAGAAAGAGGGCGGAGGCGAGAGGCCTTCCTGTATTAACTGGAGCCCAGCTTCACGAAAATATCCTTGAAGTATTTGACACGACTTTTGCGATCACCCGTTCGATGCGGGCCATTGCCATTATCGCTGCCTTCTTTGGCATTGCAGGAGCGTTGCTCACCCTTTTCATCGAACGAAGCCGGGAATTCGGCATCTATCGTTCTCTCGGTTTTTCAACGGGACAGGTGGCCAAGATGACTTTGATGGAAGGCTTTGGAATGGGATTGGTGAGCTTTCTCTTTAGTATGGCGGTTGGCACTTTGCTGGCTGTCCTCCTCATCAAGGTGATCAACATCAGGAGTTTTAACTGGACCATTTTTTATTATCCCGCTTTGCAACCCTATCTTTTGACGGGGGTGACAGCCATCCTAGCCAGTATTGGTGCGGCGGCTTATCCAATTTGGAGAGTGTATCGAACGTATCCTCAGATTCAGATGCGAGAGGAGTAACCCCCCTCATTACCCCCTTAAAATAAGGGAGGATCAAAGGGGGGTAAGAAGGATTAAATGAAAGATTGTTTAAAGAATAAACCCCAAACGGTCCGCTTGGTAAGCGGACCCTACAGATAATGTATTGAATATGTAGCGCCTGTTCACCGAACAGGCCGGGGTTTGATTTTTCATTTTTTGAGGGTGATGTCTTACCATGAAGGATCGTCTAAGAAAATCTCTTTCGAGGCTTTTATCTTTCTTCGTCGTGATGGCATGTCTGTATTGTGGGCAATCTTTAATGGCTTATGCCACTGATTGGAGGCAGGCCATTGGTCCGTGGAAATGGAATTTTCCAAGAGATCACGGATCTCATCCAGAATTCCGCACAGAATGGTGGTACTTTACTGGTAATCTCACAGATTCCTCAAAAAAAGGTTTTGGCTATCAGCTTACTTTTTTTCGCCAGGGAGTGCTTTATGAGGCAAAAGATCCAAATCATCCTTGGGCAATCCGCGATGTCTATCTCGCCCATTTTACTTTGACCGATGTGACAGCAGGTCAATTCTGGTGCGTTGAACGTGCCTCTCGTCGAGGCCCTGAGCTCTCTGGAGCGGCAGAAAAAGGTATGGACGTCTGGCTCCTTAACTGGCGGGCAAAAATGGAGGATAAAAAAATAAATCTTGAGGCACGGCATCAGAACATGGAACTTTCTCTGGTTCTCACGCCCAGAAAGCCGCTTGTCTTCCACGGAGAGAACGGTCTGAGTCAAAAAGGACCGATGAAAGGTCAGGCATCGTATTACTTTTCTTATACAGATCTTGAAGTGAAGGGGACGATTAAAACGCCTGAATCTCAAGCCTCTTTTCCAGTCAAGGGAATAAGCTGGTTCGATCACGAATTCGGTTCAAATCAACTTACTCCAAATCAGGTGGGTTGGGATTGGTTCAGCCTTCACCTCTCTGATGGTCAAGAGTTAATGATTTATTTCCTTCGCCGGAAAGATGGGTCTGTGGAGCCCTCTTCGTCCGGAACGCTGATCAAACGCTCCGGAGATTCCATACATCTGAAGCTCTCTGATATCAACGTTGAAGTCGTCGATTATTGGAAAAGTCCCAGAAGTGGGGGAAGATATCCAAGTCGCTGGGAAGTGAAAGTCCCCTCTGCCAGAATAGAAATCGAGATCGCTTCCCTTGTTCTTTCTCAGGAACTGCTCACAGGGGGCTCCACCGGTGTCATCTATTGGGAAGGAGCAGTTGCTGGAAAAGGAATCTCTGCGGGCAAACCCATCGCCTGCGAAGGTTACGTTGAACTCACAGGATATGCCGGAAGTCTGGGGGGACTTTTTTAACGGAGCTGGATGATCCTGTCTCTCAATATTTTTAACGGCCTGAGGTTGCCGAGGTTCAAATCACATTTAGCCACTCTCTGCAAATGAAAGAGGTGAAAACCATCGAAGACATTATGTTACGATCGGAGAGGTGTTGCGGTTAAATGGATTCGTCCTCATGGCCAGCGAGAAAAGGTGAGGATAGTTGTCCTTCAAATATTCCATGTATGTGATCCCTTCTCGAACCAGCAGATTGTAAACCCTCATCATATCACCTTTGAGATGCTCTTGATCGCTTTCGGGAAGCGGTAGTGTACAATTTGTGTGTCAGGGGGGATACTCAGATGTGGACAGGGCGGAG
>CAYMTD010000203.1:1965-4830 GCA_964393245.1 uncultured Syntrophaceae bacterium | reverse complement strand
AAGCTGTCGAAATTGAGTTCGGAGTAATGAGTTCGTGGTTCGGAGAAACAGAAAATGGTAAGACTCCCAAATGCCTACTCCGAATTCCGAACTAAATTGCTCCGAACTGAATCATCCCAGAAATTCCCAACCGATCAGGAAGATACAAAAGAGACCGAGCGCTAACATGGCAAATCCAATGATGTTAGAAATGAGGTCAGTCAGAACGCTCGGATATTTCCCTCGATAGGTCTCCAACGTCTTCTGGGCTAACATTCGTTTATACTGTTCCGGCCGTTCCTCCACCAGTTCGTATTTTGGGAACTTTCCTGTGAAGATTACCGTATCGATCGGGAACTTGGAGGGTCGGAAATGGGTATTGAAGAAATGGACCGTAAAGATGAAACCCGATGCTAACAGAGCCTCATCTGAATGGACGATCGCTGCAATATTCAATATCCATCCGGGCAGAAAGATGGTGAAGAACTCCGGAAACCAGAGCATCAGCCCCGAGAGTCCAATGGCAAACATCCCCCAGAATACTGCAAGAAAGTCGAATTTCTCCCAATAGGTCCATCGATCATACTGAGGTTTCGGCCCCTTGTTAAGGAACCAGCGGATCGTTCCGATGATATCTTGAACATCTTTCCACCGTGGGCTGAGAGAATCTGGACCAAAAAGCCGCTGAAGGGGGTTGGGATTTCCCTGGATCTTTTTGAAGAAGAGAAAGTAGAAGATATAGGTAATCGTGGTGCCAAAATAGGCAAAGGTAATGGCTGCACAGATCCGATGGATTAAACCTGCCAGTGTGGCTCCCCCCAGAAAATGCATCAAACCGCCTGCCCATGGCGCATGGGAGAATTTCAATGGAAGCCCAGTCAGAACAAGCCCGATGAAGGTCACCATCATTGTAAAATGGAGCACCATGTCGAAAGTGCTGAACCGTCGATAGATTTGTCCTGCTTCGTCCGCCCTAATATGCTGGGGAAAAAAGATCCCTTTTGCTCTCAGTTCTCGCTTCTCCCAGAAATCCTTTCGCCACCAGAGAAAGGTGTGAAGCCAAAAAACCCCGAAGACTGAGACCAGGAGTGTTGTCATGATGATATACACCGCGTAAAGCACTGGCTCCTTCTCTGGATCATTATGCGTGGCGTGGGGAAGCCACTGGATGAAGTTGACATTGGCTCCGGGGTGGCACTTGCCGCAGGTCTCCGCCAGACGCTGATCTGAAATAAGGGACTTTGGGTTATCCCTTGGAAGGATGCTATGAAAACCATGACAGTCCGCACACCCTGCTACCAACTTGGGATAACCCAGATGCTCCACTTTCCCGTGATAACTCTCGTAATACGTCTGGGTGGCAATGAGAAAAACCTTGTTTCGCTCCATCATCTCTCTTTCCGCGTGGCATTTCTGACAGACCTCGGTGTGGAATTCCTTTCGAAATTGGACCACCTTCGGCTCATCTCCTTTTAGAATGGGGATCTTGTGGAGACCATGGCAGTCATCGCAAGCAGCCGAATCTGGATTTCCCGCCGCGACCGACTGACCATGGACGCTTTCAGCATAGCCATCATCGGAATGGCAGAGGGTGCATGTCCCGACTACTCGGGTCTTATCCCCTTTCCAAGGGGTCAGTTCATGGATCTTCGTGTGGCAGTCTTTACACTGGATGTCGTTGATGAAATGGGCGCTTGCATAGTGCTCAGCCCCTTCCTTCTTATGGCATCGATGACAGGTGACCGATTCGGTGTGGATTCTCCCTCCCTTTGCTTTCAAATGGGTCTTTACATCCGTGATATCCCAATGGCAACTATTACAGGAGTTGGCACCGTGAACGGATTGAGCGAATTTCCTTTCGCTGATTTTGGTATGACAACCGAGACATTCGGAATTGTCGATGCACTCATAGCAATATTCGCGGCCCCGGATGATAAACTTCTCGCCCTTTGGTAAAGACTCGGGAGGTTTTGTTAGTAACGGAGGTTTGGGACTCTCTTTCGCAGGTTCAGGTGTTGCCGCCCAAACGACTCCATTGACCCATGCGAGCATGAAACTGGCGATGAGAAGGAGAAGGATTCTTTTTCTAAGCTTCGGTTTCATGATCCCTCCAAAATTCAAATCGAATGACTCACGCATGAAATAGTTGCCTTCAGACAGATGCTCCCCCCGCAGGGCCTCGAATTATCTGTGTCATTGCCATTCCGAAAGAGGGGGGAGGATTCTCGATTTAGGAACATTGTAATATCAATAAGTTGAAGACCTTTTTGAAAGAATGTGATTTTTTTAACACAATCAAAAAATGAAGTCAATCTTTTTTCACCCACTTCAAGACGCTTAGATCGGGGTAGCCAAAATTATCCGATTTTTTTCGTAATGCTCTTGACGCACGTAATTGCCCAGCCTTTGCCTTATGAAACTCACCTCCTTGACAAATTGGGGAAAAACATTATCTATATTAGCACCTATAGAATTCTAACACTGGGAAGGTCAGAGTCTTCTTCGAACATTTTGCCCCTCTTTCCTCTGCCGGCAGGCAGGGGAGAGAGGGGAAAGGTGAAGGGAAATTTCAAATATTTTCGTTAAGGCTTTTGCCTTAACCCAATTGGGGTGAAGAGAGTTTTTTATGCCGACCTATGAGTATAGAGCCGTAAATTTGGAGAGAAGTTGCGATCACTGCCGGGGGGGCTTCGAGTTGGTTCAGAGAATGATAGAACCACCTCTAACCGCGTGTCCCGGGTGCAAGAATGCAGTCCGGCGCGTTCTTTTCCCTCCTGCCGTGTTGATCAAAGGGAGCCCGATGACGGAAACGGATAAGAAGATTAAAGAATATGAAAGAGAGGGAAAATGGAGCCATGCGGCCGAATTAGCCGATAAAGAGGCGGA
>CAYMTD010000203.1:0-1865 GCA_964393245.1 uncultured Syntrophaceae bacterium | reverse complement strand
ATCGGTCCCAACGGTTCAGGGAAGACGACCCTCTTCAGAATAATTCTGGGAGAGGAATCGATTGACAACGGGGAGATCCGTATCGCCAAGGGGGTGAAGATCGGCTACCTTCCCCAAGAGGTGATCTCTTTTAAACGGAATACCGTCCTCAATGAGGCTCTGGAGGCGTTATCAGGGGTCATTTCCCTTCAAGATAAGATGAAGATTTTGGAACAGGAATTGGCCTCTGTGGAAGATCCGATGGAGCAGGAGAAACTGGCGAAGGAATATGGAAAACTTCAGGAGAGATATACTATTCTCGGCGGGTATGGAATAGAAGCGGAGGCCAAACAGATCCTTCAGGGACTGGGATTTAAGGAGAGAGATTTCAACAGGCTTACGGATGAACTGAGCGGCGGGTGGTTGATGCGCATTGCTCTTTCGAAAATCCTCCTCCAGGCCCCTGACCTCCTTCTTTTGGACGAGCCGACCAACTACTTGGACCTGGAATCCCTGATCTGGTTGGAGAACTTTTTGATCAATTACCCAGGGGCGATGGTCATCGTTTCCCACGACCGGGTCTTCCTCAACCACCTGGTCGACCGGGTGGCAGAGATCGAAGGAGAGAAAATCGATATCTATCATGGCGACTATGATCATTATTTGGAAGAGAAAGACTCCCGGAAGAGAATTCTTGAGGCGACCTATAAAACCCAGCAACGAAAGATTGAGCAAACCGAAAGGTTCATCGAGCGATTCCGCGCCAAAAACACGAAGTCAAGTCAGGTTCAAAGCCGAATCAAGATGCTTGAGAAGATAGAGCGCATCGAAATTCCACAGGAGAGGAAGGAGGTCCGATTTAGATTTCCTGCTCCTCAACGGAGTGGCCACCGGGTCGTGGAGGTTAAGAACCTGCATAAACGATACGGTGAAACTGTGGTCTACCAGGGAATCGATCTCGCCCTCTTCCGGGGAGACAAAGTGGCCCTGGTCGGTCCAAACGGAGCAGGCAAGTCAACGCTTCTCAAGATCTTGGCTGGAGTGCTCGATTTTGAGAAAGGGGATGTGATTTTGGGAAAGGATGTGACCCGGGCCTACTTCTCACAGAACCAGTTCGATCTCCTTTGTCCAGAGAACACCGTTTGGGGGGAGCTCCTCTCTGTTGCCACGAACGAGAGTCAGACAGAGCTTCGAACCCTTCTGGGTGCTTTCCTCTTCAGCGGAGACGAGATTGAAAAGAAGGTTTCGGTGTTGAGCGGTGGCGAGAAGAGTCGGTTGATTCTGGCGAAAATGCTCTTAAAACCTGCAAACCTCCTCTTGCTTGATGAGCCCACCAGTCATTTGGATATCCCTTCGCGAAATGTGCTGGAGATGGCTCTGAAGCAGTTCCAAGGGACCCTCTGTCTGATTACTCACGACCGCCATCTCATTAATGAGATTGCCAACAAGGTCATCGAAATCGATCGTGGAATCCCCACGGTCTTTCCAGGGAATTATGATTACTATGTCTATAAGAAGCAGCTAATGGAGATGGAAGAGGCGAATAAGGGAGCGAAGAAAGAGCTTAAGGTTGAGGTTCAGGTTAAGGGAAAAGAATCTGGGAAAAAGAAATCAAAATATGTGGTCAAGGAAGAGAGACGAAGAAGGGCTCAAGAGATGGATGAGTTCCGGCGAGGGCTCTCCAGTCTTGAGAAGAGACTCCAGGAAGTCGAGAAATCCTTGCATGAAGCGACTCAGAAGCTAGATGACCTGAATCAAAGGCTCTCCGACCCCCATCTCTACCTGAATCAACAAGAGACCTATGAAACCCTTCAGACCCATAGGGAAACTCAGGAGCTGGTGAAAACCCTGACCCAGTCCTGGGAGTCCCTCGCCTTAGAGTTGGA
>CAYMTD010000202.1:0-4850 GCA_964393245.1 uncultured Syntrophaceae bacterium | reverse complement strand
AGGCTCGTCCAGGAGCAATAGCTTCGGCTGAGCCATTAATGCCCTGCCAATGGCAAGCATTTGTTGTTCCCCACCACTCAAGAAACCACCCTCTCTATTTTTTAGATCTTTCAAAGCTGGGAAAAGGCTAAACACATATTCAAGAGTTCTTTTTGCCTCTCGGCGTGTTGCCAAATAACCACCGATTTTCAGATTTTCAAGAGTACTGCTTTCAGGAAAAATTCGGCGTCTTTCCGGACAAAGGACAATTCCCTTCCTCGTTCTCTCGTTCGGCTTAACGTTTATGGTGTCCTCGCCCTTGAACTGGATGTTACCGAGTACGGTAATTCTTTCCCCTCCTATCATCATCTCTGTTTTCTTCATATCTAAGATGATTCCTGAAATCGTATACATCAATGTTGACTTGCCTGCCCCGTTCGGTCCAAAAACCCCGGTGATTTCACCTTCTCGGCATTCAAGGGTCAGATTATTCAGGGCTAAAGCGTTTTCATAAAAGACCATGAGATTTTCGATTTTCAGCATGGTTCTATGTTACCCCAGGTAGGCTTGCTTGACGATTTCGCTCTTAATAATTTTTTCAGGGACATCCTCCGCAATCTTTTCTCCAAAATTCATTACCATCACCCTTTGCGCTAACTGGAAAAGCTCTCTTACCCTATGTTCCACCATGATGATGGTGATTCCATTCATCTGGAGTCTCTCTACCATAGGAATCATGGCTGCAATCTCGCTGACACTCAAACCCGAGAAAAGCTCGTCCATGATAATGACATGAGGTCTCAGAGCGAGGCATCTCGCTAACTCGAGGCGTTTGAGATAGCCTTCGGAAAAGGCAGAAGCGGGTTTATATGGAATATGGGCATCCCGCTCAAAACCAATTTCCTCAAGGATGTCCAAGGCGACCGTATCTCTATCTCCTAATTTGCCTCCCGTGGTGTGCATAATCCTCGAAGAATATAGAGGGACCACTAAGTTTTTAATAGCGGATAGGGAGCGATACGGTCTCGGTATTTGAAAGGTGCGGACAATCCCGAGACCGGCAATTTTATCAGGTGTCAAACCTGTAAGTTTCTTTCCTTCCGAAAATACCGTTCCAGCGTCTGCCTTAACAAAACCCGTAATGAGGTTTATTAATGTGGTCTTCCCCGAGCCATTGGGACCAATAATGCCGAGAATTTCGCCTTTGATTACATCCAAGCTTACATTATTTACCGCTTTCACCCCACCAAATGATTTGCTAATCCCTTTAATCTGGAGAACAAGGTCTTCATTCATATTTCTGTCCAACGTTCAAACTGATAATATTTTCTTTGCAAAAAAGGCACTAAACCTTCAGTCTTAAATACGACAAGGCCTGCTAAAATGAGGCTGTAGAAGACCACCCGGAGTGGTCCAAAAGCTCGAAGCATTTCTGATAATGGAGCCAAGATGAAAGCTCCGATAATAGGACCCACCAAAGTGCCTACCCCTCCCACCACGGTCGCCGCAATGGGGAATATGGAAAAGTCTAATGCAAACAAGGATAAACCAACCCAACCGTAAAGGTGAGCAAGGCAGGCACCGGCCAAGCATCCTATCAGTGAGGCGATAAACACTGCTTTCGTTTTATACCAAGCGATGTTGATATTAGAAGCCCTGACGGCTTGATCATTATCTTTTATTGCGCGCAGCACAATCCCAAAGTCTTCGTTCACTAATCTTCTCAGACCGAAGGTTAAGATAAGAGTCGTGGGTATAATAAAATAGAGCTCAACCCATATATTGGGGAAGGTGGCCAGTCCGGGCAGACCATCCGTGCCGCCGAAGAGTTCTAGAGCTTGAATCACTCTCGCAAATAGGAGTGGGTACATCAGGCTCACGATGGCAAAGTAAATACCTCGTATGGGCAAGCAGGGAAGTAAAAAGAGAGTGCAGATAACTCCCCCAGCGATTGTGGCGATAGGAATGGTGATTGCCATAGGTAATCCAAATGCCGAATTCAGAACCCCAGAGATATATCCACCCACTCCTGTAAAGAATGCTCCGCCTAAACAGACGATTCCGACGAAATGGGCCAGAAAGTCGAAGCTTAAAGCCAACAAAGCGAAAATACAGGCAATGGTCATAATTCTTTGCCATGTCATCGAGGGTACGACCAAAGGGAGAATCAGCATTCCCAAGACAAAAGAAAATGTCGGGACTAAGGCATAGGTGATCCCCCGCCATGAAGAAATAGCATAAATGCCTTCCGTTCGTACTTTGATCCCCCGATCGAGCCTCTCCTTGCGTTTTTCTTGGATATTCAAACTTTCTCCTTATAGGATGATTGACATATTCTGAAAGTTATCAAACTCTAAACTCGAATTTCGAAATGCGAAACAAATCCAATTTTTCAAGATTCAAACTGTCTAAAGTCTTCCATATGTAAATTTGAAATTTGGGCATTTGAGATTGTTTCGAAATTCGGATTCGTGCTTCGAGTTTTTATTTTAAACGCGTTCCTCAAGTTCTTTTTGTTTTCCAAGAATGCCCGAAGGCTTGAGTATCAATGTTAAAATAATGAAGAGCAAAACCACCACCATTTGCCACTGGGGTCCGATAAAGGCTGCGGTAGTTATTTCAGCAAAACCTAACAAAAAAGCACCAGCGAGGACACCCGCCCAACTCCCAAGTCCTCCGATAATACACACGGCAATCGCATTGGTCAGAACCATGTATCCTGTTTCGACAGTAATATTTCCCAGTGGAAGGATGACGACAGCAGCGACTCCAGCTAATGCAGATCCAATAGCTAAAGAAATCACGGCGGTTCGGTCGGGCTCAATTCCAGACATCATACTGGCATGCTTATCTTGAGCGATCGCCCTAAGGGATAAACCTACTTTGGTATGGTGAGTAAATAGCCATAAGAATAACATCATTGCCAAACCCACACCGATGATGATGAGCCGCTGCCAATCGATCACTACTCCCGCTATATTTACGGAACCGCCAACAAAAGGGGGGAGCATATAGGCCTCACTGATAAACCCTCTCCAGCGGAATAACTCCATAATCGCTATGCCGATGGCCAGGGAGGCGATAATCTCCGATGCTGGCATACCTTTCACTCGGATCAGGAAGAGACGATAGATGATCCCTCCAATGATTGACACAATGATGATTGAAAGCAAAATCGATCCGATATAGTTGATCCCGAGCCGGTTTAAGAAGAGCCAAGTGGAAAATCCCACCAAGATGTACAGCGCGCCATGGGCGAAATTTGCCAATCGGCTGACCCCATAGACTAATGCAAAGCCACTGGCAATTAAGGCCAAAATCACACTATTGACCAGCCCGAAAATCAAAATATTCATCTCGCTTCACTTCATCCAGGGTGGCAACTCTAAGCTTCGAGTAGCTATTTTGTCTGGGAAGACAATCGTTCTTTTTCCATCGATCCATTGAGCCCACATGCCTACGGCAGTTTCTTTTGGGTCGCCGTTCTCAATAATTTGATGATTCTTTGGGTCAAATTTTACCCTCCCATAAGTCCCCATCATATCGGTTTTTTCTAAAGCCGGTATGGTGAGATCGGGTTCAAGGCTTTTCGCCCGCTCAATGGCGTCCTTTAGAATATAAACAACCGTATAACTGGCCGATGTCCATTCAGACCTGGGCTCCGCTCCATATTTTTCCTTATGGGCGGAAACGAACTTCTCACTCATGGGAATGGCTTTGGTTGCCACCGAGCCTGCCTTTGCATAGAGAACTATTGCATATGCCACCTTACCATCCGTGGCCTTCCAGGTCCCTTCATCCTGAAGGGCGTGGATGTAACCAATGGGTAGCGATGGCACCTTCATGTCGTACCATTGTTTCATCAAAATAGAGACCTCGGGCATATCGAACCACGGGATTAAGTACTGAGCCTTTCCGTCCTTGGCTTTGGACAGTCCGACAGAGAAGTCGGTCGTTCCAGTTGGATAGACCTCATAGCCGATAATGCTCCACCCTTTCTTTTCGAGCCCTTCTTTCAGGGCAGTACCAGCCGCTCGAGCATGGGCGACATCCTGTACCATAATAAAGGCTTTATCAAATCCCTTTTTAGCTCTAATCGACTCAAACGTCCCTATTGCCCCTCCTATCATCGGGACGACACTTCCCGTTGTTCGAAAGCAATATTTGTACTTATCATAGTTATCCGCTATTCGCTTATGGTAAGCAGGACTTAAAACCCCTGCGGACAGGATGGACACCGTCTTATGCTTAGACAATACATCCATCGCTGCCAAAGCACCCTCTGATCGAATAGGTCCACCCACAATAAAATTCGCCTTTTTCTCTATGATTAATCTCTCTGTTGCAAGAAGTGCCTCAGCAACCGGGACCCCTGGTTCAAGGTCACGGGTGTCACTTATTTCCACTTTGAAAAGACGCATTTTCCCAGCTACATTCACTCCGCCCTTCGCATTAATTTCTTCCACAGCCAGTGTGATTCCTCTCTCTGCGTCCACGCCGTCTGGATAGCCTCGGGAGATGGGGACGCCAAGTACGATGGGCTGAGCAATAGATATTTTGGGACTCAGAAAACAGAGGAAGGGTAAAATTATTACCATCAGGAGCAACGTCATGCCGATATTCCTTACTAATGATTTGTTCTTCATAGAGACCTCCTTCTATTAATATTTTGTTCCATTATACGAGTGCCCCAACCCTTGTCAAGCGCCGAAGTTCTTCTTCCGTCCAATGGGTTTAACCACCTCCTTTCGTTTAAGCGTTAAGACTCCCTGATGACGCGCTTCGCCTTACCTTCAAATCGGGGAAGCTCCCCGACCTTCACCACTTCCACATCTGGAGTGACTCCAATACGAAATTTAAAAATTTCTTTG
>CAYMTD010000201.1:0-4859 GCA_964393245.1 uncultured Syntrophaceae bacterium | reverse complement strand
GCCGCGTCAGGTTTTGGGCATTGCTGATTGCCCGCGCAGGTTATGCGAATCGTTATGACAATAATAAATTACCAATTGACCTCCTCTTTCACTTTTTTACTTGACATACTAAAAGTACTTTCGTATAGTAGTATTAAAAGTAAAAAAGGAGGAAATAATCATGCAAACCTATAAAATTGAAATTGATGAGAAGGTTTGGAAATACCTGAAGAGTAAAGCTGAGCCATTTGAAGACACCCCAAACTCGGTACTAAACAGAATCCTCTTTGGTGGACAGCTGTCTGAGCTGGATGGCGTCAATAGAAAAGGTACAATTACCACCCCACCAAATGTTTCCGATGGTGTACCCAAGGCCCTCGCTCAGATACTTGAGGTTATCTACGAAATGAAAAAATCAGGTCGAAATAGAAAGGAGGCAACTAAAATAGTGGCTCGAAGAAGAAATACAGATCCTCAAACGGTCATCGACAAATACTGTAGGCAGCTGGGGAAAAGGGCGTACGAGGTGGACCGGCTCTTGGAGGATCAAAATTTAATGGAATTTAGGGCATTGTTGGAAAGGAAATTTGTCAATCATCGGAATCTGATAGATTCCTTTTTCAATTCCTTAAAAACAGTGAAAAAAATGGAGGAACATCATGCATAATGAGTTTACAGCAATTATTGAAAAGGACGGAGATTGGTATATTGCTTACTGCCCTGAGGTTCCAGGGGCAAACGGGCAGGGTAAGACAATAGAAGAATGTAAAGCAAGTTTAGCGTCGGCCATCTCACTCATATTGGAAGATCGGCGTCAGGATGCCATGCGCGGATTGCCAGAAGATGCAATTCGCGAGGTCGTTGACGTCTCATGAAGAGACAAACCCTGTTACGGCATCTGCGTCGGTATGGTTGCTACCTCAAGAGAGAAGGCGGATCACATTCTTTATGGATGAATCCGTCTTCAGGTGCTGTAGAGACTATCCCTCGACATACCGAAATACCGGATAAACTTGCCAGGAAGATCTGCAAAGGATTGGGAGTTCCTGTTAGGGCCTGCAAAAGAATGAATGAAAAAGTTACCGGATATCAGTTATAATGGGAAAAAAGGAGGATAATCCATGGCTGCAGCAGAATATACCGCAGTAATAAAACAGGAAGGCGATTGGTGGATAGGGTGGATAGAAGAAGTTCCAGGCGTGAACTGTCAGGAACGCACCCGTCAAGAACTAGTAGAAAGCCTGCGGGTAACCCTGCAGGAAGCAATCGAGTTTAACCGGGAAGATGCGATTGCGTCTGCAGGATCTGGATATAGTGAAGAGAAAATAGCCATACCCGCATGAAGAGAGCCGAATTCCTCAAATATCTCCGAACGCAAGGCTGTGAATTCATCAGAGAAGGCGCTCGGCATTCTTGGTGGGGCAATCCCAGCCAAAATAAACGCTCCTCCATTCCGCGACATACAGAAATCAGTGATAGCCTTGCCAGAAAGATATGCAGAGACCTTGGGATAGAACCAATAAGATAAACCCTAACAAACGGCTCCACCGGATCGCCGATAAATCCGGCTCCCGGTGAGCCGCAGCGTTAGGCCCAATGAAGATATTGACATAAGGCAGACATTGTCATATATTATCTATGAAGAAGGTTTTTCGGTGGGACAATGAGAAGAATGAATGGTTGAAAAAACAACGAGGGGTTAGTTTTGAGGAAGTCGTTATCTTGCTGGAACGGGAAGATGTTTTGGAAGTGGTCGAACATCCGAACAAAGAGAAATACCCAGGGCAGAGGATCGCAACAGTGGAGATCAATGATTATGCATATCTCATCCCTTACATACAGGATGGAGAAGAGATATTTTTGAAAAGCATCATTCCCAGTAGGAAAGCAACAAACAAATACATGAGGACAAAGAAATGAAAAAGACAATTTTGAAGGACGAAGAAAGAGATATATTGGATTCATATGATCGAGGAGAATGGAGACCTGTTAAGAATCAAAAACAGGAAATTAGAAAACTTCAGCACTATGCTCGAAATACACTCCAAAAAGACAAAAGGATAAATATTCGGATGTCTTCAAAGGACTTAGATCAAGTCCAAGTGATTGCAGCTCAAGAAGGGATTCCCTATCAGACCTTGATATCCAGCATCATACATAAATATGTATCTGGATACTTAATGGAGAAAAAAAGGGCCTAACAAGATGCTCCACCGTGCTGGCACCGTGCTGGGGTCAGGTCTACACTCCTGACAAGTTAATTGATCGATGATATCTAAGATGGAAAAGGTTATCTAATTACTTTAGGGATATTTATGGCAAGGCCGTTGCGGATAGAGTACAGGGGGGCTCTTTATCATATTACATCGAGGGGTAATGAACGAAAGGATATATTTAAAAGTGACAGTGATCGTGAGAAACTTCTCTCTTATTTTGCGACGGCTAAAGAACGCTATGGAGCACTAACTTATGTCTATTGTCTTATGAGCAATCATTTCTTATGTTGAGCTCAACATAAGATATGGTTGGTCATAATAACGTAGTGATACAGATTGAAATGGCATTTCTCTTTATATTGAAGGAGTGTGTCCAGATATTTTCTAAAATCCTCCTCATCCTCAAACAGATCCTGACGGTTGTTCCCTCGTGTCAGTCCATGATAGATATGTCCTTTTGGAGCTACTCTTGCTGTCCTCGGCATACTTTAAATGTGCCATCGCCATCTGCCATTTGTCAATTAAATAGAACCGTCCCCTTTACATTCTCACTCCCCGAAATGATTAGATAACGTTTTGCGGATAAAAGAAGTTGCCGAAGGCAATTTGGGGAAATCTTTAATTTCCCTTTTATCCGCTGTTAGGCGATAGTGCAACTTCATTAAAAGTACCTCCTTACTTTTCTTATATAATTCTTATATTCTTCATCGTATTGTGTTATTAGAAATTTTTCTTCCTGTAAAATTTGATAATGGAGACCAAGCACGACTAAAACTGAAAATATCAGAAAGAACAAGTTGCTATAGATTAACCAAGTGCCTAAAAAGTAAAGGTCAAAAAATATAAAAACAGGATTTCTCGTTATTGCAAAAATTCCACTTGTAACTAACTGGCCTGGGCTTTGCTTATCTATTCCCACCCGCCATGAACTCCTGAATGAAATAAGGGACAATATAAAGATAACGATGCCTAAAATAATAAGGACAATTCCCAATATCTTCAAAGGAATTATTTGAAATAAATTAGCATATAGAACACCTGGAAAAATGTGGAATTTCAAATTAAGGGAATGCATAATAACTTCAAAAGTCCAAATGACAAGCCCGAAAAAGAAAGATTTTTCCAAAAGACGTTTTAACCCTATCTTTCCAATCCCAAGAACAAAGGGATTAATACCTCTTAATTTCAGTTGAAGGGTTCTTCCAATAAATACTGAGTAGAACAGGAATAAAACCGTTATTTGAAAGTAGTCAAAGAAATCCATCTTATCAATCCTTATTCTTTATTTGGCGTTGCATTTTGGCTAACTCGTTCATATCCGAACATAGGTTCGGATATACTCCCCAAATGGTGGTATAGACGAACCAGTTCGGATATACCACCTCTGGATGCCAGTGATTCACCTTTTATCTCCCTCTCATACATCACCACCTCCTTTGAGATTTAAATTGTCTAACGGACTTTTTATCTTTCCAATGCTTTTAGTACTTACATGGGTGTAAATTTCAGTTGTTTTACTATGCTGATGTCCAAGTATTTCCTGAATATACCGCAGATCCGTTCCGCTTTCTAATAGATGGGTTGCGAAGCTGTGCCTTAGGGTATGTACCGAAACATCTTTTCCTATTTGAGCTTTCTTGCAGGCGTTTTCAAAAATTTTCTCAGCACTCCTCGTTGATAAATATCTACCCGACCTGGCACCTTCAAATAGCCAGTTTACAGGCTTATATTGCTCTTTATACTCCCTGAGCACTTTCAAGGCGGTCTCAGAGAGCATTGTGTACCTATCCTTTCTGCCTTTCGCACCTCTAATATGAATAAGCATACGCTTGCCATCAATATCTTCCGGCTTCAATCTCACCACCTCGCCCACTCTTAATCCGGAAGAGTATACGAGCATCAAAATAGCCCTGTGTTTCATGTTCTCTATCGATGTAAGTATCCTTGCAACCTCATCCTGGCTCAGGATAACGGGCAGCTTCTTATCCTTTCGGGGCCTTCTCACCTCATAGACGAATTTTTTCTTAAGGACAGTGCCATAATAAAAAACCCAATTCCTTTTTGGAAATTGGGTCTTAATTTCCCTTTGTCCATATGCCCACCCAACAAATGGTTAAAGGGTCAAATGATGCTAACGAATGGCCTTTTACTTGAATCGGAGACTACTAAACTACGAGGGAAAAGTCAAGCTAAAATATTTCTTGAATAAACGGCACTTTAGATTCTTGGGATTGCTTTGGCCGACCCTGTCGGCTTCGTAAGACACTCTTTACTCGGCTAAAGGATCTCTGATGGAGTGGCTATATATTCTGCGAATGAATCAGGGAAAATAAAGGACATTGGTTGAAATGCAACTTAAGATTGCCCCCCAATCAAGAATCCCCCTCAAGGCAGCATACCTATTGAATGAGGAAGTCGTATCGTTCAACCCTTGCTCCAGAAATGGGGAAATGGGATAGCACCTTGATTGGTTAATTGATTTTGTCCATCTTTATTGCTTATTGATAAAGATACTTTTATCCACGATTTCCCTCACAAACCTTTTCTTCGATTTGTTTAGGCGTTAATTCTATGGGTTCGATGGGTTCTGCAAACCGATGATAACCCCTAACTGAACTACCCTCGCCTTGAAGGCGAGGGGTTCCGAATACATGTCGACTTCAA
>CAYMTD010000200.1:0-4878 GCA_964393245.1 uncultured Syntrophaceae bacterium | reverse complement strand
AGAACAGGTAAGCAGATCCAACGTATTCGGATCATACTTCGAGGGGCAGAACTTTACAGGGGAGCAGGGAATTCAGCAATCATCTCTCTTCCGATCGCATAGACGACTCCACCTTGGATCTCTCTTAGCCTTCTGATAACCGTTTCCATCGATTGTCGGTCGCCCCATGCCACATTGATCGTTACCATCTGATAGACTAACCCTGGCCAAACAACGAGCTTCATCGCTCTTCCCAGAGATGCTGCAACGATGGGGTTCACTGGCAAAAAAGAGATTCCGAATTACGTTCGGAAAAAGAGAAAAATAATTCAAGCTTTTTCATAATAAAAAGCATAACAATTACAATAAGTAATAAGAACACTAAAATATCTCTTGACAAAAATAGTGTGAAAGTTTAGTTTGAGTGGAGGAATTGTTGAATTCTATTCTTATTATCCTTTACTGACAACCTATCTTTATGAAAAAAAAGGCAAATTTAATTCAAAATGTGGACAATCGAAATCGCGAGTCTGAAAGAAAAAAGAGGATATTAAATTCAGCAACAAAAATCATTGGAGAAAAAGGATTCCAAAATGCCACGATTGCTGAGATTGCCAAAGAGGCTGGCATCGGCGATGCCACCATTTATGAATACTTCAAGAATAAGGAAGACTTGCTCTTGGCAATCCCTGTTGAAACAACCAAAGATCTCATCGCCCAGATCAACGACCACATGATGGGCATCAAAGGGGCGTTTAATAAACTGCGAAAGTTTATCTGGTGGTGGCTCAACTATGTCGAAAAAAACCCGGGATACGGAGCCGTCGTGCTACTCGAATTGAAAACAAGTAAAAGCTATGTGTCGACGTATGCCTATCAGTCGGCAAGGAACTTTTATCAAATTATTCTTGATATTATAAAAGAAGGCCAAGAGGAAGGGACAATGAAGAAAGAAATTAATCCTTATTTGGCCCGGAGCCTTTGCATTGGGGCGATGGAACATATCATCATCAGGTGGTTGTTGAAGGATAGGAAGTATTCGCTCATCCAATATGCCGACGAGTTGGCAGATCTTCTGATTGACTCTCTTAGAAGAACAGGTTTTGACATTTCGAAAGCTACGGTGTCGACCTCCAAATGAGAAAAACCTATTTTTCCAAAAATCCTATCCTTCCAAACCTGAAAAATAACCACTGAGGAATATATGCGTATACCCAAATTTGAATACTTTCGGCCACTCTCGCTTAAGGAGGGTTGTTCTCTTCTCTATAAACATAAGGCAGAGGCGAAGATCTTAGCGGGTGGAACCGATCTCTTCGTCAAAATGAAGAAAAAAGAGATTCTTCCCAGAGTGGTGATCAGCCTGAAGGGGATCCAGAATTTAGACAGGATTGAATGGGATGATAGAGAGGGTCTCAAAATTGGCCCGCTCGTCACCCATGGGGCCCTTATCAGTCATCCGATCGTTAGAGAAAAGTTCGATTTTCTCTCCGAGGCCTGCCTAAAGATCGGAACCCGTCAGGTGAGAAACATGGGGACCCTGGTGGGTAACCTCTGTAATGCTTCGCCCTCTTCGGACGCCTCTGCTCCTCTGTTAGTCTTGGAAACCAAGTTGAAGTTGGTTCACCTTTACGGTGAAAGGACCATCCCTCTTCAAGAATTTTTTATTGGACCTTTCCAAACTGCTCTCGATCCCCAAGAAATCGTGGTAGAGGTTCAGGTCCCTAAACCTGCCCTTTACACGGCTGGCTCTTATCAATACCTTCATAAAGCCTCCTCTGTTGGAGAAACCCTGGTCGGAGCGGCTGTGCTTCTCACCATGGATCCAAAAGATTCTACCTGTCTGGAGGCAAGGATTGGTCTCTCCTCTGTTGCTCCAACCCCCATCAGGGCAAAGGTTGCGGAAACAACATTAAAGGGGAAAAGAATAGATGCGAAGATAATTAGAGAAGCGGCTCAAGTGGCCTCGGATGAAATCCAGCCTCGTTCCAGGCCTTGGTATCGAAAGGAGATGACCAAGGTATTGTTGGAACGGGCAATCCTTCAAGCGATGGAGAAAATCAGATGAAAAAAGAATTGATCGAGTTGAGAGTGAATGGGGAATCCTGTGAGCAGGCCGTGGAGCCTCAAAGAACACTCTTAGAAGCGTTGAGAGAGGATTTAGGCCTCACAGGGGCAAAGGAGGCTTGCGGCACAGGAGAATGCGGTGCCTGTACCGTCTTGATGGACGGTAAACCCATCCTTTCCTGCTTAACCCTTGCGATCGAAGCCCAGGGAAAAGAGATTACCACCATTGAAGGCCTATCGAAGGCCGGTGAACTCCATCCTTTGCAGAATGCGTTCATTCAGTACGGAGCTATTCAGTGCGGCTATTGTACGTCAGGGATGATCCTGAACGCAAAATCTATTCTCGATGAAAACCCAAAACCCTCTAGAGAAGAAATCCTAAAAGGATTAGAGGGTAACCTCTGTCGATGCACAGGCTACAATAAAATTCTGGAAGCTGTCATGGCAGCCTCAATAGGAAAGGATTGATGTGGAAGAGTTATCTTTCGTTGGCAAAAGCGTCCCAAGAAAGGATGGGGTGGAAAAGGCTACGGGGAGAGCGCTTTATACTGTAGATATGGTTCTTCCAGGGATGTTGTGGGGTAAGATCTTAAGAAGTCCTTACCCGCATGCTAAGATTCTTAATATTGATACCTCTCGAGCAGAGAGACTTCCCGGGGTGAAGGCAGTGATCACGGGAAAGGATACCTTAGGGATCAAACACGGATTCGTGGAGACCCCTCGATATCCCCCTGATCAATACCCTTTAGCGATGGATCGGGTCCGCTATATTGGTGAAGAGATCGCCGCTGTTGCGGCCATCGACGAGTATGTTGCTGAAGAGGCCTTGAATCTTATCCAAGTCGACTATGAGGAACTCCCCGCAGTCTTTGATGCTGAGGAGGCCATGAAACCGGAAGCTCCTGAAATCCATCCCAGCCATCCCAAGGTGAAGGAACCTTATAAAAACATTGGTGGAAAAACGGAATCCGGATGGGGAGACGTTGAGAAGGGGTTTGCCGAATCCTTTCTCGTCCGTGAGGATCGATTCGAGGGGCAGCTCAGAACACACTGTTATATGGAACCTCAGGCCACACTGGCTAGTTTCGATTTTTCCGGAAAGTTAAATGTCTGGACCTCAAGCCAAGGGCCCTTCATCAAAAGGGCGAAGTTGGCCGCAACCTTGGGACTTCCTTTCAGCAACGTTCGTGTTTTAAAAGCCTATGTGGGAGGAGCATACGGAGGGAAGATCGATCTCTTCTCTCATGAATTCTGTGCTTCTCTCCTGTCTATCAAGGCCCGAAGACCGGTCAAAATTGTTTGTACAAGGAAGGAGGTCTTCGAGGCTGCGAGACACGGCCAACCCATCATTGTAAATTTGAAAACGGGTGTCAAAAAAGACGGAACCCTCATGGCTCAACAGGTCAAGGTTATCAATAACAGCGGCGCCTACCGGGGAAGCGGAGTGGTAGTTATTTTCCTCTGCTGGGGTTTTGTCATGCTCTGCTATCGGATTCCAAACCTAAAATATGAGGGTTACTCCGTCTACACTAACAATCCCGTCAGAGCCCCGCAAAGGGGACATGGTGCCCCCAATCTTCGATTTGCTGTTGAATCCCAGATGGATATGATTGCTGAAGAGTTGGGGATCGATCCTGTGGAGATCCGTTTGAAAAATGCACGGCAGAAAGGCGATATCCTCCCCAATGGGGATTCGGTCAGAAACTGCGGCTTAGTTGAATGTATCGAAAGGGTCGATAAGGCGACACAGTTTAAGGAAAAATATGGGAGAAACAAATCATTAGCAAAAACCGGGATGAGAAAGGGAATTGGAATGGGGGTCTCTTCCTACTTCAGTGGTTCCCTCATCTATCCCAATGCATCTGCCGCTATGGTCAAATTGAATGACGATGGCACCGTATCTCTTATCACCGGAGCCTTGGACATCGGCCAGGGGGCCGAAACAATTCTATGTCAAATTGTCGCTGAGGAACTTGGGATATCAATGGACGATATTCGTGTGGTTGCAGCAGATACCGAGACCACTCCTGTGGATATTGGTTCTTGGATCAGTGGAGGGGCCTATGTCTCTGGAAACGCTGTCAAGATTGCTGCCTCCGATGCAAGGCGTCAACTTTTTGAAGTTGCAGCCCAGGAGCTCGAAGCCAATCCGGAGGACCTCATTGCAAAAAACCGAGAGATCTCTGTCAAAGACTCCCCCGGCCGATCGATCTCTTTTGCTCAGGCAGTGGCGGCGAGTATTGCGAAGCGTCGGGGGAACCCAATTATTGGTCAAGGGCACTATCGAACAATGAAAGACGTGCCGGCCCACCCGAGCCTTGCCACCACCAAAGGCAGGTGGAGTGACAACTATGCCTTCGATGCCCAAGTCGCAGAGGTGGAGGTCGATATGGAAACTGGCCAGGTGAAACTTCTAAAAGCCACCACAGCTCATGACTGCGGTTTTCCAATCAACCCATTAATCGTTGAAGGACAGATTGACGGTCAGGTCTCCATGGCTCAAGGCCATGCCCTCTGGGAAGAGGTCTTGATGAAGGAGGGTCAAACTCTTACGACCTCTTTCCTCGATTATAAGATCCCCTGTGCAAAAGACATGGTCGAATCTCATTACGTCGATGTCATCACGGAGAGGTATGAAAAAGATATTCCTTACCACACCAAGGAGGTGGGAGAAGGATATGTCTCGGGAATGGTAGCCGCCATTGCCAATGCCGTATATGATGCTACGGGGGTGAGAGTAAAAACCCTCCCAATCCTTCCTGAGAAGATACTGATGGGTCTGAAAGAAAAAGAAAACCAGTAGAGGAAAAAATATGGAAAAGGTCATCATGT
>CAYMTD010000199.1:0-4883 GCA_964393245.1 uncultured Syntrophaceae bacterium | reverse complement strand
TCAGCAACTGTTTCTCTTAGATGATCCCTCGACCGTGCAGCATCATCAGCATATGCAAATCGATGGTATCTGGATTATAGAAGGCAAACAGCAATGAAAGGACGAATAGCAAAATATCATTAAGTGGTTAGAAAGGCCTTTGGCGGTTACGGAGGGACGGGTTTGCTATTTCTGACATCAAGAAAGTAGCCTGTCCCTTTTTGATTTTCCACCTTGAATCAGCCACCCTTTAATGTTACCGTAGATACCTCAGGGCTTGCCCCAGGATCTCACACCCTCACTGCACGGGCTATGGATCGAGTGGGAAATCAAGCAGAGACGAGCATCACAATAACGGCGGTTGAGCCCATCAGCATAGAGATCACGGCTCCGGCGAATGGCGCCACGGTCAACAAATCAAGTGCAATCATCCAGGGAAGAATCTATAATCAATCGGGGGAAATTGGGGTGGTAGTAAATGGGCTCCTTGCTGAGGTACAAGGAAGCGACTTCGCAGTCATTGTTCCTCTGCAAATCGGCCAGAACATCATAACTGCCACAGCAACAAGGCCGGATGGAATCCAGGGACAGGCCCAAATCACAATAAACATAGAAACCCAGGAGGAGTTTGTAAGATTGACCGCAACCCCGACCAGTAGCATTTTGGATCAGACAGGGATTCTGAATGTGACTTTTGACGCAGAAACCTATTTGGCAAATCCGGTCTCCAGCTACTCATGGGACTTTAATGGAGATGGGACTGCTGAAATTACAGGAACGGAGGCTACGGTAACAGCTCAATATCAAAATCCCGGGATTTATTTGCCGAGGGTTACAGTTACCGATACTCAGGGGAATACTTACAGCGAAACTACCCTGGTTAATGTTCTCTATCGAGAGGAAATGGACGCCCTATTAAGATCCAAGTGGGAGGGGGTGAGAACCAGGCTATCCGATGGTGACATTGAAGGGGCTCTGCTCTTCTTCGATGAATTTACGAAGCAAGACTATCGTGAACTCTTTAATGCACTTTCTTCCTGGCTTCCAGCCATCGTTCAAGAAATGTCAGATATCCAGCTCATTAAGTACTCGCGAAATGCTGCGATATATGATATTCGAACAATCAGGGGTGGCATAGAGTACTCTTTTCAACTTCTTTTTACTCAAGATGGCTATGGGCTCTGGAGGATAACTTCGTTTTAGGAGGTTGCTGTGATTAGAAAACCAAAATATATTTTAATCGGAGGGGTTGTGCTTGTGTGTTTGATAATAGTGACGCCGTACGCCTGCTCAAGAGACTGGACCTTTCGGGGCAAGGTGATTGACTATGACACGAAGGAGCCAATCGAGGGGGCGGTGGTTGTGGCTGAGTGGGAGGAGGCCAGGCCTACGATTGCGGGTGAGAGTACGAGGTTTAAGGATGTGAAGGAGGTCCTAACAGACAAGGATGGAGAGTGGGCAATTGTGGGGCCCAAGGGTCGCCGTTATGACCCACTCCTTTTTTGGTCCTTTATCACGGGCATTCATTACACGAGGAAGCCTACATTCATCATCTTTAAGCCGGGATATGAGTCTTCAAGGGACCCCAGTTTGAGAGCGAGAGTATATGTGGATAAAAGGCATGATTTAGAAGGAATTGTTTTGGGGATAAAAGAAAAAGAGAAGGAGTATAGACGAAGAATAAATATGGAAGTCCCGGAGAAGCGTCTTCCTTATCGTTCACCTTTTATTCCTATGAAGGATCCTGAGAGGAGGCTCAGAAATTTGGAAATCCCATTTGACTATGATGTTGATGGTGTGATGCGAATATCTACCAAAGTATCTGCCCCAAGTTACACCCTGGTGGGATTGAGGAAATTGAAGACCAGAGAAGAGAGATTGAGGGCTATGCCAGGGGCTGTAGGGGGAGAAGGAGCCCTGGAGAAGCAAAAAGAATTTATTAGATTGATAAATGAGGAGAGGAAAAATCTTGGATTATCAGGGGAAGAATACAAATAAGGAGCGAGGAAAATGCAAAACAAGAAAATGTTTGTATTTATCTCTACCGTATTTCTGTTAGCCTTATGGATACCTCATGGATTAACCTTAGAGAAACCAACGCATGAGGCGATTAATGAAATCATTGCGAATCAAACGATAAATGAATTTTCCTTGAATGATTACTTAATGAACCACCTGGGGTTCGTGGAGGGAGTTGGAGCAGAGCTAAAGGGGTATTCTGGAAAATTTAAGAAAGACGTGAAACAAAGGATATGGAGATGGATTTCTGAGGGAGGTCGAACAGAGGACGAGCCTGATGGCCTTCTACGCATGGATGTCAACAGAGGTCGTTCCAACAATCACTTCCATAATCCTCTTGAGACATGGGACAGAGCCGGGCTGGATTCACCTTACATTATTTTGTTTCCGACTCCAATAACTCTACATTACACAGGAGAATCTTCTGTGGTATGGGCACAAAATCCAAACCAGG
Source organism: uncultured Syntrophaceae bacterium (assembly GCA_964393245.1). Lineage (GTDB taxonomy): Bacteria > Desulfobacterota > BSN033 > BSN033 > UBA1163 > CAYMJV01. The sequence continues at coordinate 2,431 of CAYMTD010000199.1, read as the reverse complement.
ACCCCGGTGGCAATTGGTCCTGGCACGATGCCAGGAGCTATTTCTACCAGGCCCTGATCGCAACTTCTAAGACACAAAGGGAAAGCCAGTTTGTTAATACTTTTAGAGCCCTTGGCCAGCTCATGCATCTGATTCAAGATGCCTCAGTACCCCTCCATGTCAGAAATGATATTCATATACTTTATAATTATGAGACGTGGCTTGGGGATATACAAAATAGTGAGGAAGAAGAAGATGTAAGGATATATAATGAAATCCTTTCGAAGAATCCAATCCCTTTCGATGAAAGCATTCTAGATCTGACACCAAACCCATTGGCTCGAATTCCTATAGCAAAGATGTTGGATACGGATCAATACAGTGGGAGTAATCCAGGTATCACGGCTACCAGAGCGATTGGAATAGCGGAATATACAAACGCAAATTTCTTTAGCGAAGATACGATATTTAGTAACAGATTTGAGTATCCATCAAGAACAACGAGTGTTCAAATTGCAGACTATGCAATTACGGATCCAAGGGATAGAAGTAGAACTGTAATGAGACCGTATTTCAAGAAAGTAGCGGATGGTGAGTTGGGTTATGAAGGGGGTGGTTATAGATTAGCAACAGCAGGTTTATTAAGAAATTATGTAATGACGCATATTCTCTGGTATAGAGGATTAGAAAGGAATTCTTTAGACGAAGGGGTTTATGAAGATTACGCCAAATTGCTCATACCCCGTGCTGTCGGTTACTCGTCAGGGTTGTTGAAATATTTCTTCAGGGGGCAGCTTCAGGTCACTGCTGTCCCTATCGTTTACAAAAACGGCATTCAGTATCTCAGGGTGAAGATCAAAAACAAGACTCCTACCCAGGAGACCATGATTGGGGGCCACTTTATCCTGACCTATCAATACACAAAAACAACCCCGGATGGCCCTCAAGATGTCCTTGGCTTGGCATGGGCCCATTACCCCATCCAGCCCGAGGCTAACAATACGGAGCTCCTATATGCAAGCGACCAGCAAAGAGAGGAGGATCAGGATAAAGAGGTAATCGACTTTTTAATCCCAGATCCTATTCCTTTGGAAAGCCGCGACTCGGCCAAGTTTACGCTTACCTTCAAAGGGGCTCTCGGCAATGAAGAAGGGGCCGTGATTGGCAAGGCTCTCACCCTTGGCGAGATAAAATTCGAAGAAGAATGGAATAACGGCCTCAATGGAAATCATAATTGGGCTCATACAGACTTCAACCTCCTCGGTCAAAACCCGGACAACGGAACTACATCAAACACCTTTGAAGGAGACAGCCTGATCAAAGATAACATTAGGGTTGTGGGCCACAAAACAGCTCGTGTGAACGAGTCCTTCTTAAGTATCTACTATAACAATGGTCAATTCAAAGACCGTTTACCCATCAAGATTACTCCCGAGACCTATGTGCAGTTCAAGATTGACGAGATGTGGATCAATCAGAGAACACCTGCTGCTCCAGGGTACACGAATGATTGGCAATTCCTGTGGTTTGGTTTCAACAACGGACTGGGAATTCAATATTCTACACAGGGGCAGGGTCTTTATATGGGGTCAAACGTCGGTTACTTTGAGTTCGATCCAAATTTAATCATTGTGGACAATATTTATGATCTCTTCAAGATTTGGGACATCGCTATCCCTCCAGGAGACCTATATTTGAATGAAATCAGCTTCGTTCAACAACTGTTTGTCTTAGATGATCCCTCGACCGTGCAGCATCATCAGCATATGGAGATTGACAGTATTCGGATTATAGAGGGAAAAAAGCAGTAGAAAGAAAAGCAGCAAAGGATTTTACAACAACTGGAAAGTATTTGGTGACACGGGGATAGGCAGGCTTATAGGATCAAGCACAGCCTGTCCCCTTTAATTCTTTAAGGTGAAGAAGGGAACCTAATTAACCAGAAGAAGGCCTTTGTTGTAAAAGAGGATCAGGTTACCATTAAAAAGCATCCTGTCCCTGTTCCTTTTTTCAAAACATCCTGCACCCAAAGAAGAAATCTTAAATATCACATTGTGGTTAGCTCAGCTTCTTGAAAGGATATTTCTCCCTTTTCAATCTCCTCTTGATCTCTCCGATGTGATCACGGCCACGTGGTCTCCAAAACCAGAATGACTTTTGAGAATCCGGAGTTTCTTCTATCGGACTCCTTTCCTCAAGAGGCTGACGCGAGGCATTCCCGAAATGGGATTCCGATCGACCCACACCTCGCAGCCATAAACCTTTTCGATGTTCTCTCGGGTCATCACTTCTTCAGGGACGCCCATTTTATAGATCTTTCCGTTCTGGAGAAAGATGAGGCGATCACAGTAGTCCGAAGCGAGGTTTAGATCATGGGAGGCCATGAGGATGGTGAGACCTTTCTCCCGATTGAGGGAGAGGATGAGATCCAGAAATTCAGCCTGGTGATGAA
>CAYMTD010000198.1:0-4903 GCA_964393245.1 uncultured Syntrophaceae bacterium | reverse complement strand
GCAATTCTTTATCAGAGAACGCTGCTCGTGTCAATACCGAGTTACCGTTGCCTGACCCCATTCGTCTTTTTAAATTGCTTCTCTTTCTTTGCCTTTTTTGCTTTAGGGTTTCAGGCTTCCCTCGTATTCCTCCCCAGATAAGAAGATTTCCTTTCAGGAAGGCTGCGTGGAAGATAACCATTATGGAAAAAATCCCTTGTTAGCTTTTAAAAAGTAACACTTTTCGATTTGTGCGTCCATTGGCATTCTATCAATTTTCTTTATCATTTGAAAATTGGGCTGTTTAAGGTGATAATACATAATAAAATATTCACCCTTGGGGAGGAGCCAATGCTTTCAAATAAAATTGGGCGAAGGAAATTTATCAAAGCCATCTCATCAGCCCTTTTAGGAATTGCTTCTCCCAATATTCTGAAGGTGAGACCGTCTTTGGGGAAGACAGAAAAGGCGCCACCCCTTGACTATCGAACCCTTGGTAAAACGGGGCTTAAAGTCACCACGGTTGGCATGGGCGTAATGAATTGTAGTGATCCGGCGGTCCTCGCACGTGCCTTCGATCTCGGGATCAATTTTTACGATACAGCGGATTGCTACATGTGGGGTAAGAATGAGGAGATGGTGGGGAAGGTCTTCCAGGGAAAACGAGACAAGGTGCTGATTCAGACGAAGGTTCACGCAAACGAAGAGAAAAAGATGCGGGCCTCCGTGGAACGAAGTCTTCGTCGGTTGAGGACAGATTATGTCGATGTCCTGGTGTGGCATGGCCACAGCCATCCTGAGGAGGTTTCAGACAAAAACCTCCATGAATTTATGATGAAGATGAAGGCGGAAGGAAAAGTTCGCTTTACCGGCTTCTCATCGCACACGCACATGGCCTCTCTTTTAGAGGAAGCGTCGAAATCGAATTTCCATGATGTGGCGTTGGTCTCCTACAATTTTACCAATTCTAAGAAAATGAAGGAAGCTGTTGCGTTGGCGGCAAAATCGGGAATCGGGATTGTAGCCATGAAGACCCAGGCAGGAGGTTATCATAAGGAGAGAATGGGAGGCCTGAGCCCGCACCAGGCTGCCCTGAAGTATGTGCTGATGGATCAGAACGTCACCACAGCCGTGCCCGGGGTGACGACGATCGAAGAGATCGAAGAATGTGCCGCTGTAATGGGAAAGTCGTTCTCAATGGGACACCTTGAAGAATTGAGGCGGTATCAGAGTTTCCTTAGGGGAAGGATTTGTACCCTCTGTGGAGGATGCGAAGAGGCGTGCTCTCATGGTGTTCCTTATCACGATCTTCTAAGAGCGGTGATGTATTACGATGGTTATGGGAATGACCTTCTGGCGAAAGAGCTTTTAAGCCGTAGGGATCTGCAGGAGGCCTTGGTGGGCTGCTCTCAGTGTTCCTCCTGCACGGTCGTTTGTAGGAGAGGCCTGGATATTCGCAATCAGATCCAGCTGGCGCAACGGATCTGCCGGTCTTTGGTTTCGTGATCGTCCATCTCTGATCAAAGAGGGGGTCGAGGGTTTCCATCGAAAATTGGTGGGAATAATTTCTCCTTTTGGAGGATGCCATGAGGAAAGAGAAGAAGCTTTTCATCTCATCCCTTTTGATCTGGCTCTGTCTTGGGAGCGGTACCGCGGCTGGAGAAGTCTTTTCTGCCTCTCTTCTGCCTAAGAGACTGGTCGAGGGATGGGAGCAGGTGGGCAATCCCCAGGTCTACGACCGGCAGACCCTTTTCAAACGGATCAATGGCCAGGCAGAACTCTTTTTCAAATACGGTTTTGAGGGGTCTGTCTTTACCCTCTATCAGAACAAGCAGGATGAGAAGGATCAGGTGGAGGTCGATCTATACGATATGGGCAATGTCGTTCAGGCCTTCGGTATATTTTCGAGGTTTCGGAGTGAGGATCGTTCTGCGGGGGTGGGTTTGGAGTCCTATCTCGAAGATACCTCTCTTCTCTTCTATAAGGGGAGATACTTTGTCATGCTCTATGCCACACAAGCAGAACCTCCTGTTCTGAAGAAAATGGCGATGAGGATTTCATCGTTATTACCGGAGGACACTTCGATCCCGGAGGAGATCCTTTACTTTCCAAAAGAAGGGCTCAGACGAGGTTCGATTGAGTATCATCCCGAGGGTCTACTGGGGTACCAGTTTTTGAAAAAAGGGTTTCTCGCCACCTACCTAAGAAAGGGTGAGGACAACAATCCTTCAAAGGCGGATAAAAGGGAAGTCCAGCTCTTTTTCGCTATTTTTGGAGGTTCTGAAGAGGCGGGTGATGCCTTGGATGCTTACAAGGCCATTCTCGCCAAAGGCGGAGAGATCGAATCCGGGCTACCCATTGTGCTCGGAGAGAAGGGCCTAAGAGGAGCGGATCCGAACCATGGGCAGGTCCTGGTGGTACAAAAAGGGCGCTATCTGGCAGGGGCGGTCAGTTTCGAAAGCGACGATGAGGTTCAAAGGCAACTCTCTGAATTGATAAGAAATTTGAAATGACCGGCTTCCCTTGCTAATCCACTTCGTCAGCTATCTCTGCTTGTGGCTACTGAAGACGTCCTTCTGTGATTCGATAGGAAGCTTGACCCTAAAGGTCGATCCCTTCCCCACCTCGCTTTCCACCTCAATATCCCCGTTGTGGCTCTGAACGATGCCATAGCTGATCGCCAGCCCAAGTCCTGTTCCTTTGCCGGTTTGCTTGGTCGTGAAAAAAGGATCGAACAATTTCGTCTGGTAATCCTTGGGAATTCCGCATCCTGTATCCGTGAACGAGACGGCAGCCATTCCGTCTCTCAGCCCTGTCTCGATGGTCAGGGTGCCGCCCTTTTCAGCCATGGCATCGGCCGCGTTGAGAAGGATGTTCATGAAGACCTGTTGGATCTGATCGCCATCGACGAAGAGCATGGGGAGGGCAGGTGCAAACTCCTTTTTGATCTTTATATTCTGGAACGGGGCCTGCTTTTCCACGAGGGTGAGGGTCTGTTCAATCAGTGTGTGAATATCCCACTGCTTCTTGTCAGGTTTTCTCTGACGTGCGAAATCGAGAAGGCCTCTGACGATGTTTCGACATCGCGTAGTCTGCTGGACAATGTTCTCAAGGTCTTTTTTCCACGGATGACTCTCGTCGATCTTCTTCAGCATGAGGGAGCTGAAGGTAAGGACCCCGGTCAGGGGGTTATTGATTTCATGAGCGACCCCGGCTGCCAGCTCTCCAATCGCTGCCATTTTACCTGCCCGGATGAGCTGGTCCTGAACCTTCTGGAGCTCTTGCGTCCTCTCCCAGACCCTTTGTTCCAGCGTCTGAGTCCAGTCCTCAATGGCATCACGGGAGCACTTCAGCTCGGTGATCATATGGTTGAACGAGTCGGCAAGCTCCCCCAATTCGTCGTGGGATCGAATGCCCACTGTTTGGTCCAGATTCCCATGGGCTGCCGTTTTTGTCGCAACCAGGAGCTTGTCGATCGGACGATTCACAAACCGGGTGAGGAGGAGACTGAGCAAGAAAGTCAGCACAATGACGCTGATCACGCCTGAGACGATCATACGATTGTAAATTTGGGCTCGCTCCTTCTCGAAGCCCTCGAGGCTGATCGTCGTATCGAGAACGCCCAGGACATTGAGCGTTTTGGGGTGACAGGGGTAGCAGGAGGGCTCGTTGTAAATGGGGTTGATCAATCCCAGGAGGCTCTGCTTCTCGGTATGATAGATTCGGGTTTTACTGTCGGAAGGTAGCAGCACCTTTGCCTCATCCTCTTGATGGCACCCGTAACAGGCTTCAGCCTTCTTATCGACAACCGTCCCGACCTTGGACCTATCCGAAGAGACCGTGATTTGCCCCTGTTTGTTAAAAATTCTGACCTCGGCGATCCCCCTTCTCTGCGCGACATCATCAATGATGCGCTGGTATTCGTCCCTTCGATCCTTGATCATGGCATTGCGGATGCTTAAACGGATGGTCTCGCTGAGGTTAAAGGCCTCTTCTTCTGTTTTGTCGAGGATCTGGCGCGAGAGCGAACGGATATTGAGATAGAGAAAGATTCCCTCGATCACCACGACGACGATGATGACGCTCAGAATGATTTTTGCCTTCAAACTTCTAAAGCGCATACAAACACTATTTTAGGATATTCCTCAACGGGAGTAAAGGGGTTTTGCATTTTTCGAATTTGCGATTTCGAGTTGAGAGGGGAAAGGCACTAAGCAGGGGCAGAGTAAACCTCAAAGGGATGAGTAAGCAGGACAGGAGGGAAGTTCGGCTGCTTCGAGAATCTCTGGAACCAGCTCCTCTCTCCCGATGGCCATGATGTGGACTCCGTCACAGAGGGCGTCTTTCTTGATAGCGGCGATCATTCGGCCTGCGATCTCTATCCCTTTCTTCAGGGCACCACCCTTTGGCGCGGCTGTGAGTTCATCGATTAAGGATTGGGGCACAAAGATACCGGGGACGTACTCTGCCATGTACTTTGCCATCTTTGCTGATGAAAGAAGGACAATGCCGGCCAGTATTTTGACTGGAAATTGGCGTGCGTAGGCCATGAACTTAGAAAAGTTATCGAGGTCATAGATCGCCTGGGTTTGGAAGAATTCTGCACCGGCTTCCACCTTCTTTTCAAACTTGATCAATTGAGGCTCAATGGGCCTTGCCTCAGGTGTGACGATCGCGCCGGCACAGAACTCCACCGCTCCATCCAATTCATTACCTCCCAGATCCTTACCCGATTCCATTTGCCGGATGGTCCTCAGGAGTTGTACAGAATCGAGGTCGAAGACCCCTTTGGCTTCTTTGTGGTCACCCACGACCACTGCATCACCGGTTAGGCAAAGCACATTTCTGATCCCCTTCGTATAGGCCAGAAGAAGTTCGGCTTGAAGGGCAATTCGATTACGGTCGCGGCAGGTCATCTGTAAGA
>CAYMTD010000197.1:0-4914 GCA_964393245.1 uncultured Syntrophaceae bacterium | reverse complement strand
CCCGGAAGAGGCGTAGATTCTTACACATTAAAGTCTGAGAATTTATCTCTAACATCTTGAAATCCATTGGTGTCATGCTGAACTTGGTTCAGCATCTCGATTTGTCCACTGGGTGAGATCCTGAAACAACCCATGAAACGGGTTCAGGGCATGGTTCAGGATGACAAGCCTAAGAAATTTCAAATATGTTTGTTTAGAGTTTAGAGTTTCGAGTTTAGGGTTTCGATCTTATTTTTTGGTATATTTCATTGCAAAGCCGTCATCCAGTGTCCTTGCGACACCACGAAATGCTGAATGCCATCGGCTGATGATCACCTTCTTATCCGTATAGAAATCGATAGCTTCATTGGCCCTGCCCCTAATGTCACCGAACATGGAGATCTTTTTTCCTCCCACTGGGAAGTAGGCAATGGGAGCGGGCGTTCCAATATTGATCCCTACTTGACCCACATGAACAAGACGGGCAAACTCTCGAGCCCATCCCCCGTTCTCCGTATAAAGGTTCGCCGTATGACCATAAGGACTTCTGTTGATAACCTCAACCCCCTCTGCAAGATCCTTCACCTTTTTGAGACAACGAACTGGGCCGAAAACCTCCTTCTGGAAGATCTCCATCTCAGGTTCAGCTTCCAGAACCGTAGGGCCGATGAAGTAACCTTTCGGATATTTATCAACCTTAGGATTCCTTCCATCGAGGATCAATTTGGCTCCGCCCTTGATGGCCTTCTCCACCTCTTCCACCATTTCATTCAACGCACCTTTCGAGACCACCGGTCCCAAAGTGACTCCCTTGTCCATGCCGTAACCTAAAACCAGTTTCTTGGAGAGATCAATAAACTTCTCCTTCACTTTGTCATAGATCTTTTCTACAGCCAATACATTTGATACGGCAAAACACCGTTCGCCTACATGGCCGAAGCAAGAGTCAACCACATTCTGCATGACCTCATCGACCACCGCATCCTCAGCAATCAGAACATGGTTCTTAGCACCCCCCTGACATTGGGCCCTCTTATTATGGTTGATTGCTGCCTTATAAACATGCTCTGCCACTTCTGAAGACCCGACGAACGTCACCCCCACGGTCCCCGGATGGGTCACCAATGCCTCCCCCACCCCGCTGCCAGACCCGTGGAGCAAATTGACGACCCCTTTTGGGAAACCACACTCATCAGCGATCTCGAAGATGCGTGTGATGGTCATTGGACAGAGGCGTGCCGCCTTGACGATGGCTGTATCACCCGCAGCCAAGGCCCAGACAAAATAGAGCGCGATCATCGCAGGGAAATTAAATGGGGGGAGGAACACAAAAGGACCAAGCGGCTCCCGAATATACAGGGTATCGACACCCGTCCCCACGTCCTCTGCGTGGCTCCCTTTTAAAAGTTCCGGACCGGCACAGGCATGCTCCACATATTCCATGGCCCTGGTGATCTCACCGATGGCATCGGCCAGGGTCTTTCCATTCTCGTTCACGATCAATTCAGCTATTTCATTGTTATGCTTCTGAAGTTTTTCATGAAAATCGAAGAGGAGTTTTGCGCGCCTCGGTGGGGGTGTAATTCTCCAACCCCAGAATGCGTCCTGGGCTGCTTTGACCGTACGGTCAATCTCTTCCGTGGTCACCTCAGGACAGAGGGCTATCACCTCATCTTTTGCCGGATTTCTCACTTCCAGCCATCGATTCGTTTTCGACTCGACCCATTGCCCATTGATGTAGTTCTTAAGTCTTTTCAGTTCCATTACTGATCCTTTCCACCCCTCACCCTTCCCCTCTCCCCCCGGGGGTGAGGGGAATAGATTACATTGAGAGCTAACGTCCCATCATGGAGGGAAGGAATAGGGCAATTCGGGGCCATAGAGTGATTAGAAAAGTGACAAACAAAATGGCTATGAGAAAAGGCAGAGCTCCCTTGAAAACCTCCTCCATGGAAGCATCCTTCGCAATGCTCGCCACTGTAAATACACAGAGGCCCATGGGAGGTGTGATGAGCCCCGCTCCCATCATGAGCACACATATCACTCCAAACCATATTGGATCAAATCCAAGGTTTAATACAACCGGAAATATAACAGGCAGGGTGAGGACCATCATTGAGATGGCATCCAAAAAACACCCCAGCAGGATGTAAATGAGAACGATGATCGTAAGGACGACATATTTGGAGACTTCAAGCCCTACGATCCATGCTGACACCTTCATTGGGATCATCGAGAGGGCCAAAAAATAGCTGAATACATTTGCCCCGGCCACTAAGAAGAGAACCATCACTGCAACACGAAGGGATTCGAAAAGAGAGTAAAAGAGTATCTTCCAATTCAATTTTTTCTTGGCGGAGGCCATGATGAATATTAACGTCGCTCCTGCCCCTGCTGCTTCGGTGGGTGTCAGTATGCCGGTGTAGATACCGCCGATGACCAACAAGAAGATAACAATCGTTTCCCAAATTCCTTTCAATGCATTCAGCTTTTCTCTCCACGTAACTCCTTCTGGACTGCTTGGGGCAAGCCTGGGATTCAGTTTTACCCAGAAGTATAAAATTCCCATAAAAGCCCCAGCGAGAATAAGACCAGGGATCATCCCGGAGATGAGAAGTTTTCCAATCGATTGCTCAGTAAGCATACCGAAGATCACAAAACCAAGGCTTGGAGGTATGAGGAAATCGATCGTTGCTCCGGCTGCTACGGTTCCGGCAGCAAGCCTCGGGGAATAATTGAACCTTCTCATTTCAGGATAAGCCACCTTTCCGAAGGCGGCTGAGGAGGCTACCGATGAACCTGAAATGGCGGAAAAGCCGGCGATCGCTGCAATCGTCGCCATTCCAAGACCACCAGGGAGTTTCCGAAGCCACTTATCGAACGTACTGTATAGATCGCTGCTAATCCCAGAAATCTCAGCATATCCACCCATTACGATAAAGAGGGGTATAATCGTATAGGGATAATGATAAGAAGTTTCATAGACGGTTCTCGCTATCAAGGGAAGGGCTGCCTGAAAAGAGGCAAGGTAGCTCACACCCAGAAAACCCACGAAAATCAGAGAAAATGCAATGGGCATACCGATGATTAGAAGTAAAAAGAGGACACAAGAACCAAGGATACCTACTATGACCGGATCCATCAGGATCTCCTCCTCGCCAGTTTCTTGGCTGTTTCAATCAGATCGATCAAGAGTTCGAGGCATAGAAGAAAAGCGGCCATGGCCACAAGGAGCCTGAAGGGATATTGGGGAACCCTTAGCATATCCGAAACCGTTCGTTCCTCGATTCCAACCACCCAGCCCTGCCATGCGAGGATGGAAAAGATGAACAAACTGAGGAGATTGGTAATGGTATTAAGGACTAACTGGGCGCGAACGGAAGTTCGAGAAATAAAAAGAGAGACGGCCACGTGAGACTTTACCTGCTGAGAATAAGCCAGTCCCAAAAGAATAAAAACCGCCAACATATATTCAGATAGCTCAACCGCCCCTGCGATGGGAAGGTTGAATAGATTTCTACCGATGACCTCTGCAGCGGTGATAAGCATCAAGGGGATCAAAAAGACTGCACCCACTCCAGCGATCCAACGATTCAGTTGTTGTATCCCTCTCTTTATCCAATCCAACCATCCCATTGCAGTGCCCTTCAAAAAATCAGGTTAGCCATTGTTGTAAATGGCTAACCTGCCAAGTAGCTTCTAATTGTAAATTGCAATACCGGCATTTTTGATGGAGAGCGGACGTCTCTATCCTTTTCTCCATTCGGGGGGAAACGCAACGACCTTGACACCCCTCTTCTCGCATTCCTCATTATACATCTTCACAACTTCTTTTGCCGGAAGTCCCTTTGCTTCCAGATCGGCTACCCACTTCCTTGTCATCTCTTTAAACCCATCAAACCAGCGCTCTGATTCCTTTGGGGGAGGGGTGTAGAGTTCTACCTTCTTATCTTCGATCTCCTTCATCATCGTCTTGTAAACATCTCTCGTCAATCCCCCCGAGGTCTTGAATGGATTGTGGCATACCTCCTCCACGAGGGGCTTGAATTCCCCTGGAATCTTCTTCCAGCTCTCTTCATTCATGATCACCCCTTCCGTGACACAGCCAAATGTTGCTATCACCCCATGCTTCGCAACCTCATAGAGTTTGAAAGCAAGGAATAAGGGAGGACAGGTCACAATACCATCCACTGTTCCTGTTTCCATAGCCAGATAGACATCGGGGAGGGGCATAAAAACAGGCTCTGCACCCAGGGCCTTGATGTAATTGGTCTGATGCCCCCCGGGTGTCCTGATCTTCAATCCTTTTGTATCATCCAAAGAACGAACGGGCTTTTTTGTCCACAGGAAGGATTGGATGCAACCATTCAGCTCGATCATTTTAACCCCAGAGAATTCCTTATGGAGAACTCTCTTATACATGGCGTTGCCAATTTCCACAGCAAGGTCCTTTCCATCCACCCAAACAGCCAGGGAGAGAACATCGCTCAATGGAAATCTTCCAGGGGTCCAAGTGGCTGTGAAATAGCCCATATCCGAAAGGCCCTTCGATACAATATCATAATGCTCAGGTCCTTTCCCCAGGGCGGCACCGGCAAACATCGTGTAATTAATCTTTTCTTTACTCCTCTTTTTTAACTCTTCCAGCATTGGAATCCAAACCGTTTTGACCTCCCTGCCAACAGGGGGATGCCAGGTGCTAAATCGAATATTGGTGGCCTGGCCATAGGCCAACTCATAGATTCCAGCCCCAGTCCCCAGGGCTATCCCACCGATAACCGAATGCCTCAAAAAATCCCTTCTTGTAAATCCGTTACACATTTTCCCACCTCCTATCTGATTTAGTCTCTCTTATCCCAGCAGGAAAGACAAACTTAAATCTGAACTACCCTCGCCTTGAAGGCGAGGGGTTCCGAATACATGTCGACTTCAAGT
>CAYMTD010000196.1:0-4930 GCA_964393245.1 uncultured Syntrophaceae bacterium | reverse complement strand
CTCAGCCGGTTCATCTCGGGTTGAACCTTTTGCATCTCCTTCATAGATTTCATACTGATCTGCGTCAATGGCAGGAAGATGATTTTGATCAGAATGCTCATGATGATGATGTCTATTCCATAATTTCTCGTGACCTTATTGGTTAGCTTCAAGAACCAGAGGATGGGTTTGGCAACAATGGAAAAAAATCCAAAATCCACCAACTTCTCACCGCTCACGCCCAGTTCTCTCAGAGGCCCTATCTCCTTGGGTCCCAGATAGATTCGATAGGGGATCTTGATGGTCTGTTTGGGCGGAATCGAAATCGGAAGGGTCCCGCGGACCCTTAGCAGATTCCTTTCATCCCCCTTCACTGTCAGGGTATGGCTACCATCTGTTGGAGGAGGGATCAAGAGAGCAGCAAAGTACTCGCCTTCGAAACAGTACCATCGAATGTCACCCTTTTCCGAAAATTCGAAAGGATCGATTCTCTTCTTGGGCGCGCTGCAGCCGGGTGTACAACCCGATGTAGCATCCCCTCCGAATTCCTTCTTTTCAACCTTCTGGTTCCTGAAAAAGGAGAATTTCAAGCCATAGTCTTTGTTCGCCTCATCAGCCAACTTTTCCAGTTCAACCCTTCCAATCCAGTCAACTCCTAATTGAAGCTGGGCCTCCTTGGGGGAGGTATTTTGGATTTCGACTTCCAAGTCAACGCCATTTTTGCCCGAAGTAAACCTAAATTTCTTAAAGACCCTCAATCCGTTCTCGTAGTCCCTTGAAAATATAACCTCCCCCCTTTCGTCTCTATTAAGGAGCAGGAGTTTATCCCTATCCACCGCCCAACTTCCATCGGATTGAAAAGGGAGTAGGCTGACTGCCAAAGGAAGACCTTCCTCTTCGCTCGTATTGACTAAGTCGAGAGGCATGGGTTTTTTCGGCTCCTCGATTTTACCTCCCAAGAGCTCTTTAACGAAGCGCATCAAACTTATGGTTAGCGACGATTCCTCGACTCTGTCCTCAAATTTTTTGAGTTTGAAGTGCTTCAACCTCGCGTCTTCAGAGGTGATGACAGCCCAATAGTCTATCGTTTCAATGGAGACATCCTTCTTAATCCCTACTTTCTTCTTCGCGGGTACTCTCTCTTCCTTCAGGTCGAGTTTTTCAACCTTTGCCGGCAACCTCTCCTCTTCTTTCACGTCCTTGGTAGGTGGCTGGCTTGGTGGTTGTGGAAAGAATTTCGACTGGACAACTCCCCACAGAACAATGATTAAAAAAGTCAACATTATCGCGAGAATAGCTCTTTTATCCATTTTCCTATTGCCTCATTCTCTCTTAGCGGCTCCCCGGAATTTCAGGAACCGGGTCGTATCCTCCGGGATGGAAAGGATGGCATCTCATGAGCCTTTTTAGCCCCAGCAAACCGCCTTTCCATATCCCAAAACGTTGTATTGATACGGACACATAGGTTGAGCAGGAAGGCGAAAAACGGCAGCAAGGCCCAAACAGGATGGAGAAGGTATGCTGATAGAGACGGATAAGAATGATGATAAGTTTTTCTGATACCTGACAAACCATCACTTTTTTAATGGGAGAAACAACCTTTCGAGTTCTTCTTCCGCTTCTCTGTAATGCCTCAGGACATTACTCTTTCTTCCAAGAAGGATAATATCGAGCGATCCCTTCCATTCAGTCTTATGGTGGCGGAAAAATTCCCGGAAGTAGCGTTTGATACGATTGCGATAGGTGGCTTGCCCAATCTCTTTCTTGACCACTATCCCCAAGCGGTGAAAACCCAAAGAGTTCCTTTGAAGAAAGAGGATGAAATGTTTCGACTGAACTCTCTTCCCCCCTTTCATGATCTTTCTGAACTCCAAGGGATGGCGAATCCTCTCCCTTTTCGTAAACTGCAACCGCCGTTCCACCTAAACGGTCAACCTCTTCCTCCCCTTTGCTCTCCTTCGTTTCAAAACTTTGCGGCCACTCTTTGTGCTCATCCTTTCGAGAAATCCGTGAGTCCTTTTACGTCTGAGGCGGCTGGGCTGATAGGTCTGTTTCACTTCCCCCTCTCTTTTTCAGCAGCTTTTATTTTGAAATCATTAAACTTTTTATTTAAACCACATTTCTTCCCTATTGTCAAGCTTGGCCCTAATTCTTGTTGACAGATGAAAGGTTTTTGTATTAAGTTTCTTAATAAAATTAGGACATTATTTGAGGAGAAATTATGGAGATTGCCTACGAAAGTATCCCCGTTAACATCGAAGACGAAATGAAGCGGTCCTATATCGATTACGCTATGAGCGTCATCATCGGTCGAGCCCTTCCGGATGTTAGGGATGGCTTGAAGCCCGTCCACCGCCGCATTCTATACGCTATGAATGAATTAAACAACGACTGGGACAAGCCCTACAAGAAGTCAGCAAGGATAGTCGGCGATGTGATCGGTAAATATCATCCACATGGAGACATGGCTGTTTACGATGCGATCGTGAGGATGGCCCAAGACTTCTCTCTCCGTTATCCACTCATTGACGGACAGGGCAATTTCGGCTCCATCGATGACCCTCCGGCAGCCATGAGATATACAGAAGTTCGGATGGCCAAGCTCACGGGAGAATTATTGGCAGATATTGACAAAGAGACAGTTGACTTCATTCCCAATTATGACGATTCTCTCCTTGAACCCTCCGTCCTGCCTTCCAGGTTTCCCAACTTGATCGTGAACGGGTCCTCTGGAATTGCCGTTGGAATGGCAACCAACATTCCTCCCCATAACCTGATCGAGACGATTAATGCAGTCATTGCCCTCATCGAAAACCCTGAGATCACAACCGTAGAGCTCATGGAACACCTTCCGGGGCCTGATTTTCCCACAGGTGGATTCATCTACGGTAAGGAAGGGATCCGAACTGCATATGAAACAGGCAGAGGCCTGATTCAACTCCGGGCGAAAGCTCTCATTGAGCGGGATCGAAAAGGGGAAAGGGAAAGCATCGTCGTCACCGAGCTGCCGTACCAAGTCAGTAAGTCCAAACTAATCGAAAAAATCGCTGAACTGATTCAGGAAAAAACGATCGAAGGGATATCTAACATACGGGATGAATCAGACCGCGATGGCATGAGGATTGTAATTGAACTGAGGCGAAACGAGGTCCCCGATGTCATCATGAACCAGCTCTACAAACATACACAGATGCAAACCTCTTTTGGCATCATCCTTCTCGCCATCCATCAGAATCAGCCCAAACTCCTCCCCCTCAAGGAAATGCTCCAATGCTTCATTCAACATCGACAGGAGGTGGTCATCCGGAGGTCCCGCTTCGAATTACAAAAGGCAGAGGCCAGGGCCCATATTCTGGAGGGGTTGAAAAAGGCCATCGACCATATTGATGCCGTCATCGCCACGATCAAGGCGTCGAAGACACCCAAAGAGGCGAAGGACCGGCTCATGGATCGATTCGCCCTCTCTGATGAACAGGCCCAGGCCATCCTGGAGATGAGGCTCCAGCGGTTGACCAATCTTGAGCAGCGTAAGATCGTTGAAGAATATGAGGAGACGATCAAGGTAATCAATCGTTTGAAGGCGATCCTGGCCAGTGACCGATTGGTGCTCAACTTGATCAAAGAGGAGCTGCTCTCGATCCGAGAGGCTTATGGAGACGAGAGAAAAACAGAAATTGTTGAGACGGCTCCAGAGATCAAGGTTGAAGACCTCATCGCCGAAGAGGACATGGTGGTAACGATCACCCACACGGGGTATATCAAACGAAACCCCATCAGCCTCTACCGAAGTCAGCATCGGGGAGGAAAGGGGAAGACAGGGATCAATGTGAAGGAAGAGGACTTTGTGGAAGACCTCTTCATCGCTTCCACCCATGACTATATCCTCTTCTTCACGGACGCCGGAAAGATCCATTGGAAGAAAGTTCACGAACTTCCCCAGGCTGGCCGACTCACCCGGGGAAAGGCCATCATCAATCTACTCAATCTCGGCGCCGAAGAGAAGGTGACCACGATTCTTCCGCTCAAAGACTTTGCGAAAGGGAAATTTATCACCTTTCTCACGAAAAGTGGTGTGATCAAGAAAACGGCTCTCGAAGCCTACAGTAACCCCCGTTCGGGTGGGATCATAGCCATCACTCTCGACGAAGGGGACGAACTCATCTCGACAAAATTGACCGACGGACAACAACATCTATTTATCGGAACAAAAATGGGGAAGGCCATTCACTTCCCAGAGGCTCAGATTCGGGAGATGGGCCGTACGGCTCGGGGCATCCGAGGGATTCGAATTTCGAAAGGGGACGAAGTGGTGGGCATGGAAGTCGTCGCTCCCCATACTCAAATCTTGACCGTTACTCAAAACGGCTATGGGAAGAGGTCCCCAGCCTCCGACTATCGAATTCAGAACCGGGGAGGCTCTGGCATCTTTACCGTTAAGCGGACCCAAAAGACCGGGGACGTGGTAGGCATCAAGACCGTCACCGATGAAGACGAATTGATGGTCATCTCCGACAAGGGAAAGATCATCCGTCTTCGGGCTGGCGATATCCCCGTTCAAGGAAGAAGTACGCAGGGGGTAAGGCTCATCGCTCTGGAAAAGGGAGAAAGAGTGGTGGCGGTTGCCAAATTGGCTGAGAAGGAGTAATCCAAATTCGAAGCAAACGCCGCACAAAAAAATGCTTGAATTTTTTTTTTGATGGGGTTAATGTAAGTTTAGTAGCAGTGATGGCTCTGATCCTCAAAATCTTTCCCCTCATCACGGTTTAGGCTCGTTTATCCACAATTGTGGAAACAGTGTGAAAAAAGATTTGTAACCTATTTAAATTAAAATAGTTTTTCATTCTCGGAGAGGCTCTAACCATTCCATAAATTGCCTTCATCTCGCACACCGAGATTCCAAGGTTCTTTCCATGGAAGACACATGGTCTAACGTGATCAATTCCCTAAGAGA
>CAYMTD010000195.1:0-4935 GCA_964393245.1 uncultured Syntrophaceae bacterium | reverse complement strand
AAACCTTTCATCTTTTCCCTTCCGAGATTTATTAAACAAAAAGGCCGATACCCGTGTTGGAGGTATCGGCCTTTGAAGACCCATCTGTTATCTCCTTTCCTAACACGGGAGGTAGGGTCGTTTCCAACCCTGCCCTGTCGGCCGTTTTCCATCTCCCGCTCCTCCTGCCCTCTCCCCTTGGGGAAGAGGGAAAAGGTGAGGGGCAAGATTTAGGAAAACGGCTCGGAGATTAAATTAATTTATTTCTAATTGATTTCTTGAGGAAAGTCAAGGAAAAGGCCCACTCGATTTACCTTGACATAAATTGCGATACTAAGGTAATAATATGGTTATGGGAAGAAATACTGGGATTAGAAATGAGAGGAGGTGACAGAGAGTAAGCCCAAGTCGTATCTTTGTTATAGAAAGGAGGCCTGAAATGAAAGGAAAAGTTTTTGTAAGTGTAACCACTCTTATCTTATCAGCATTTTTTTTGGTTCTTCCGGGGTTTCCGGTTGACGTGCAAGCGGCGGAGAAGGTCGGTTGGGTCGGTCCTATTTACAAAGAGCTGGCTGAGAGCCTAACGCGAGGCTTCAAAGAGTATTTCAGAAAAACTTACAACAAGGACATTGAGATTACCTTCATCCATCCAGGTGGATGGCCCGTTTGTGTCGATAAAGTGAGGGCCTGGAGGGGTAAGCCAGACGCTGATGTATTCTTAGGTGCAGGCGCCCCAGCTCATGAAGTTTTGATAAAAGAAGGCTTAATCGTCCCTTATAAGCCAAAGGGTTGGGATATGGTTCCTGACAAGTGGCACGGTATGAAGGTCAAAGATGAGAAGGGTTATTGGACTTGTTTTGCGCCATGGATCGTTACGAATCTCTACAATGAGAAGGTCTTAAAAGCATTGCGCCTGCCACCGCCCAAGACCTGGAAAGATCTGCTCAATCCGATTTACAGAGGTTGGATCGTTCAGACCTTGCCCTATGCCTCCGGGACGCAGCACGAAACAATAGAGATACATCTTCAGTCCTTCGGGGTCAAAGAGGGTTGGGCATACAATCGGCTCCTCGCCGCCCAGTTAGTCAGGTTTTCAACAGGAAGTGTAGATACGACCCACTTAGTGGAACGAGGAGAGGCTGCCATTGGGGTTGCTCAGCCCCAGTTTAACGCTATGGTTTCCCGTAAGAGTGGCTATTCTGTACGTGACTTGCTTCCTGACAAAACGATCTTAGCCCCAGAAGCTTCGGCCTTGCTCAAGAATGCCCCGAACGAAGCCAATGGAAAGATATTCCAGGATTGGCTATTTAGCATGGAAGGCCAAAAGTATGTCATGGAAGGGGGCTACTTTCCAGCAAGGACGGACATCAAGTTCTCCGCTTGGGAAAAAGAGGGTGTGACGATGGCTAAGCATGCCCGCGATGCTCTCGGAGTGGACTCCTTCTGGGCTCTAAAGGTTGGATTTATTGAATACGATCTGTCCCTCGCTACACGGAGGTGGGATGAAGTGAATCGTTATTACGAGTACGAAATATACAGGAAATGGGGGGAGTTAAAAAGCAGCCTGTCTCTGATAGAGGAAGTTGAGGGGGAAGTAGACGTAGCAAAAAAGAAAGGGGTTGATGTGACCAAAGCTGAAGCGAAGATGAAGGAGGCGAGGAGGCTTTTTGAGATGGATGGTGCCTATGCAACGGCCAGGTTAACTGCCTCTGAGGCTCGGGCCTTGCTTGTCGCTGCTTCTCGGTGACGTGAGACCCTGAAATCGTTAGATCCCGAATTCGTTAAATCTCGATCGTGAAATAAATTCAGGATGACATCGAGGGATCGGAATAGCTCGATGGTATGGGCGGGCCACGGCTCGCCCGTACCATAATATATATAAAGCAAAGGTTAAAATATGTTTCGAGGTAATCTATTGCTTGCGTCAATCCTATGGCTTGTCTTGATCTTCTTTGCTATTTATCCGCTGTCCATTTTAGTCTTTGAAAGCTTTAAGATAGCTGGCACCGATCGTCTTGGGATACAAAATTATATAGACTTTTTTAAGGATACTTACTATCTAAAAACCTTTACCAATACACTGCTCCTTGGTTTTCTTGTCCTCCTTACAACCACCCTTCTTGGGCTACCCTTAGCTTACATTTTGGCCAGATATCGGCTTATGGGGAAGACTCTTCTTACGGCTCTCATCCTTCTGCCCATTGTGTTGCCTGCTTATGCAGGGGCCTTTGCTTTCATTGTTTTCTTTGGGAAACAGGGAACCCTGAATCTGCTGCTTTTAGAGTTAGGCCTTATCACCAAACCCGTTAACTTCATCTTCGGATTGCATGGGCTGGTGTTTATTCAATCCCTGCATCTTTTGCCCTTTATTGTGCTCAGCCTGTCGGCAGGTTTTACCAACATCGACCCCTCCCTCGAAGAGGCGGCAGAAGTGGAGGGAGCTGGAGGATTGAAGAGATTTCTGACCATTACCCTACCGCTATGTACTCCAAATTACCTGGCTGGCGCTGTAATCGTATTCCTGTGGCCCTTTACAGATTGGCTGACACCCCTCATCTTCGGGCAGATCGACTTCCTCCCGTCCATTTCCTACATCAATATCGCATATCACTTCACAGATATGTATCGCAAGTACATGGGAATCGTATCGGTGGTTGTTTCCTCGGTGGTTTGTGTGGCTATGTTTCTGGTCTCCAAGAGGTGGGTGGAGAGCAGAAAATATACTTCTCTATCGAAAGGAACGACGCTGGAGGGGAGAATTATCGAGGCCGGCGGATTCAAACGATTCTTGTCCTACGTTTACATGGTCCTGATTGCGCTCCTCGTTTTGCTCATTCCCACTGTTTTGGGTTTATCCGCCTTTTCCCGAAGGTGGGTCCTCACGCCTGTTCCAACCTATTGGACCTTCGAGAATTTCAGAGTCATATTGTTCGAAACGCCGGGTATGCTCAAAAATTCCTTTCTTTTTAGTGGCGTGGCGCTCCTTTGGGGCGTTGCTTTCGGTCTCCCGGCAGCCTATCTGATTACCCGTACCAGGGTCCGAGGGAAAGAAGCCCTTGACTTCGTAATCACCCTGATGCTTGCTTTCCCGGGGATTGCAGTTGGTGTCAGCTACCTATTAGCCTTCTGGAAAGGAATCCCCTTAGCCACCCATTGGATCATCATGCCACTTTCGCTCTTCGTGCGCAGACTTCCTTACTTCCTCAGGATGGCTCATGCATCTTACCTGCAACTCGACGTCTCCCTCGAGGAGGCATCTGAGATCTCAGGTGCAGGTAAACTCAGAACCTTCCTGAATATTTCCTTCCCTTTACTATTGAAGGGAGTGTTCGTCGGTGTCGTGATGTTTTTTATCATGGCTTTTCAGGAGATATCGACTGCTATATTTCTTTACAGGGGAGGATGGGAAACTTTGCCCATAGGCATATTCCTGAATTGGCACCGTGGGATGGAATTTGGGATCGCTGCAGCGATGGCTTTCATTATGATTGTAATCATCTTCATCTTGTTACTTATCGTGTCGCGAATAGGAGGAGGGATTATTGGAGCGGCGTGGGGCTCTTCGGGCGGGAGGTATTAGATGGCCTTTATAAAGATCGAGAATCTCTTCAAGAAATTTGGCAAGGTCATGGCAGTGAATCACGTATGGCTTGAAGTGAAGCAGGGAGAAATTCTTACGCTTCTTGGGCCGAGCGGATGCGGTAAGACGACCACGTTGCGCTGCATCGCCGGCCTCGAGAAGCCGGATGAGGGGGACGTGATCATCGATGGCAATTCAATGTTCTCGCAAGGGTTTGTCCCACCCTCGAAAAGAGAAATTGGCATGGTATTCCAAAACTACGCTGTATGGCCTCATATGAGGGTGTTTGATAACGTCGCTTATGGCTTGAAGATTAGGAAATTACCCAAAAAAGTCATAAAGTTGAAAGTTACAGAGACCTTAGAATTAGTGGGTTTAACAGGTCTTGGAGGAAGGTTCCCCGGGCAACTGAGTGGCGGCCAGCAGCAGCGGGTGGCCCTTGCAAGGGCTCTTGTGGGGAATCCGAAAGTATTACTCCTGGATGAGCCGCTCAGCAACCTCGATGCCAAACTCAGGGAGAGGATGCGATTTGAAATCAAGAGCCTCGTGAGACGTATGCATATCACATCTGTATATGTCACCCACGACCAGGCAGAGGCGATGGTCATTTCTGACCGAGTGGCGGTGATGGATCAGGGAAATATCGTTCAGGTGGGTTCTCCCGAAGAGATCTATAAGAGACCTGCAACCCGGTTCGTAGCCGATTTCATAGGCACGACCAATTTCGTCGCTGGCGAGATTTCCCGCGTGGTCAAGGAGGGAGAGCTGGTTTCCCTTCACACCGAGTTTGGGCAGATTCTGGCCCGAGTGTTTGACTCGGCGATGGCGACCCCCCATCAGAAAGGCCATGCCTCGATTCGTCCAGAGGATATAGAAGTGTTTTCCTTACCCCAGCAGGACAAGGAGAACCTATTCAAGGGAACGATCATGTACCGGGCCTATCTGGGAAATTTTCTCTATCTCTTTGTGAACGTTGACCACACCCTGATCAGAGTTCAAGCTCCCTATGACATCGGCCGAAAGGAAGGGGAGGAACTCTACCTCTATCTAAATCCTGAGAAATGTGTCATCCTGCCCTGACGGTAAAGCTTCATAGAGGAATTTATCTCATCGACTTCCCAAGGATTTTGCGCTTTCCGATCAGCAAAATTGCCGGGACCAAGATGGGAGGGATGTTCGGGTAGTAAAGCATAGAGCAAAGTGTTTCCAATCGAATAAAAAAATTTTGAATTACAATCTTTTGCGGACACGTAACACGGACACGGTCCCGTTTTTTCCAGTCTAAAATTGTCAAATATGTTTAGAGGATTTATTTTTGACTTAGATGGGACGGTTTACTTGAGCGATCACCTCATCCCGGGTGCAGAAAGGGTGAT
>CAYMTD010000194.1:0-4945 GCA_964393245.1 uncultured Syntrophaceae bacterium | reverse complement strand
TTTTATCGGAAACGATTTCTCACCCAACGGGTGAGAGGAAACCGCAGGCTAAAGCTTGCGGCTACAGGGTCCTTTCAAAAGAATCGCTCAATTTAGGTAGAAAATAACCTTTCAAATCCCCCCTTTTCCAAAGGATACTGTATCACAATTACCGTTTGTCATTGCGAGCGACCGAAGGGAGCGTGCCATTCTCTTTATTTTCAATGCATTACTAGATTGCTTCAGCCGCTTCACTCCCTCACAATGACATCACAACAGAATCTCAAACCGGGAAGGAAGGGGATTATCTACTTACCCTTTTTGTACCGGATCTTGCCCAGCATTTTCCCAAGGAAATCTTTCGTGCTATCAAGAATCGAAGGACCTTTAACATTCAGCTTCGTCTCTGCTGTCATATCGGACGACATGCAAATGACTTTAGCGGTATAGACACCCTCTGGAATGGGTGGCTGCGTGATGATGACAAACTCCTTATACTTTTTGTTAATCTCAAAGCTTGCATCTGCTCTCAGGATCTCCGTAATCCTGGTAAGCTTGCTCACTTCGGCTTTGAAGGTTCCATCCGGCTTAACGAGTGATTCGGCAACGACTAATTTCGTTTGATCTGGACCTAACAATTCAATGTAGATGGACTCTTTTGGCTTAAACCCTGATCCCTCAAAAACAATTTGTGTATCTAACACCTTTGCGATCCCAAGACGAATGGTCTCCGGATTGACGATCACCTGGGGTCCGGACTTAGAAGGATCGAGCTTCTTGGAAGGGTTTGAGCAGCCAGAAAGGATCAAGAGACATACTGACATAAGAGAAACTAAAACCATTAATCTTAAGGCACCACCCTTTTTTCGTTTCAGCATTTTTTATTCCCTCCTTCTCCGTGTTTCAAGGGTTCGAGGGGTCTAGGGTTCAAGTGAAGACCATTTCTTGTAGACTTGAATCCTGGAACCCTTGGCCCCTTGACCCTTATGCATCAGCGAATGGCTTTAGCGAGTTCATTGACCAATGATTGAGCCTCTTCCGCTGGCAGACAATATTTCATTTCTCTGAATCTCTTCCTAAATCGAGTGACCTCTTTGCCAATCGATCGATTGTGAAGAATTACGTCGCTCATATATCCGGCCAACTCACCAAAGTCCTCTTCGTTCATGCCGAACCGGGTCATCTCCTGAACTCCCATCCTGAGACAACTGGCCGTTGTAAAGGCCTCATCGTCCGGGGCCCCCTGGTAGTTGACAATGATATTGTTCTCCTCCAATCGTTCGGCCACCTCCGGCCCCTTGCCGTAGCCCACCCTGACGATCACCTGATGGGTCTCCGTGTATCCGATCTTGGGGTCTCCCTCTACCGTCAGTCCTCTTTCCCCGAGAGCGCGTGCAAAAAACTTGGCGTTCTGGATGATGGCCTTCTGATAATCCGTCTTATAGGCATTCATCTCATAAGCAGCAAGTAGTAAGCCCACCAGCGTTCCCAAGTGATGGTTGCTGACGCTTCCCGGAAAGACCCGGCGCACAATCGCCTCCCAGAGTTCTTCATATTCGGTCCCCTCCGACATGTTGCTTGCGACCACCCCTCTCTGAGGCCCGAAGAAGGTCTTATGAGTGGAGCCTGTGACAATATCGGCTCCGTCTTTAAAAGGTTCCTGAAAATGGGGGCCAATCAATCCCAGAACGTGGGCCATATCATAGAGCAAGAGGGGTTTCGGATTCATTCCCGAAATCATTCCGGCAATCTCTTTCAGCGGCTCTCTATAGATAACCATGCTCTTTCCCAGAACGATCAGTTCAGGCCTATGCTCTTCGATCATCTCTTTCGTCTTTGCAAGGTCGATCTGATAGGGATCTTCTTTCAGAACCGGAAAGGGGACTGCTGCCGGTCTCTCAGTCTGCGGATCGTGGGCCACAAAATCCTTTAGGGCTCCCATGGGTTGTGCGCTCAAGTGGCCCCCTCTCCCGAGATGGTGGTTCATCACTTTTCTGATTCTCCGGGGCTCGCTTCTCCGGTCCAGCCGGTTGAGATAATCGACGATCCCGCTGAAGACCACCGTATTGGCCATCTGGCCACTGATCACCCTCGGCTCGACCTCGGAGCAGTCGAGGAAGCGCCGAAGCTCATCCGCAAGGAGGACCTCCACCTCCCCTATCAATTTGGTTCCCTGATAATAAAAGACATCGGTCTCCTTAAACGCCTTCATCAGACGGTGCTCAGCATATCGTCCGGAAGGATCGCTGATGGTCAGGAGTCTCACCAGAAGAGAAGGCGTCGTTTCTGAAGGGATGAGGTTGATCGTCTCTTGCTGCCTCCAGTGAGTGTTCTCAACCACGCGGGTGACCAATCTCGTTGTTAACTCTTTTAGGTCGCCGGTCGGTACCTCTTTCTTCTTCGGTTCTTCGATGAGGATAGGTCGCGCATAAGGTGGCGCTTCTGCCGAGAGATGTCTTTCAACAATGATCCCTCCGAACTTTTTCCCCCGCTGCAAGATCTCTAATCCCTGCCCCTCTTTTAAATCCGCATCGATATAGGCCAGAGCAATCGATCTCATCTTCTTTTCATCGGTGGGCTCGGAGAGGATTCCCCGATCGGAAAAAACCCAGTAGGGAACCATCGTCCCACTCGTTGCGTGTCCCGAAGGGTTTCCATTCGCCAGGACCTCATACCCCTGTCTCGCGATTCCCTGTCCGGTGATAGTGATAGGGAAAATCCTTTTGGGAACGAGCCGATTTTCTTTCGGAGGCAAAGGCCTTCCTGACTCCCTTGCGGTTACTTCTTCAAACTGTCTTTTCAGGATCTCCTTCCCAATGAATTCCCCTTTCAAAGGGGAGAAGCTCATGGCCAA
Organism: uncultured Syntrophaceae bacterium; assembly: GCA_964393245.1. GTDB lineage: Bacteria > Desulfobacterota > BSN033 > BSN033 > UBA1163 > CAYMJV01. The sequence goes on along the minus strand of CAYMTD010000194.1, from coordinate 2,112 downwards.
CCTCGCCGCAGATGGAACCGCATGGATGGGAATCTCTTTCCCCTCCGGATCCACTCCTAATTCGTGGCCATACAAGGGAAGACCCGCTTCTAATCTCAAGGTGTCTCTTGCTCCCAGCCCAACCGGGACGATCCCTTCTTCTTCCCCAAGCTCAAGGATCTTCTCCCAAATTTGAACCGTTCGATCAGCAGGCAGGAAGAGTTCGAAAGAGATGGGTTCACCCGTATAGCCCGTTCTCGAAATCGTGACATAGACATGTTCACCCTCCAACTCACATACCCTCAATCGATTTCTCCAGGGATCCGGGAGTTTCGAGTAGTCCTCCAAAACAATTTTTTCCAATATCTTTTTGGTGCGCGGACCCTGAAGCGCAATCATCCCGATCTCGTCGGTCTTGTCTTCCAGGACAAGACCTTTGAATCGCTTTCTGTGATCCAGGAACCAATTCCAGTCCTTCTCCGCATTCGCCGCATTGACGACCAGAAGATACTGCGCTTCTGCCGATGGATCGATTTCTTCTAAACGGTAGAGGTAGGCATCATCGAGCGCACCGCCCCTCTCATTCTGAATCAGCGTATAGTGGGCCATCCCCGGATCGAGCGCCATGGCATTATTCGTTAAGACATATTGCATGAAGGGAATCGCGTCCTTTCCCCGAATTAAGAAACGCCCCATATGTGAGATATCGAAGAGACCTCCATACCTTCTTGTCATTAAATGTTCCTCGAGAATGCCTCGGGGATAGGTAACAGGCATCTCCCAGCCCGCGAACTCAACCATCTGGCCTCCATGGCTTTTGTGCCAAGAATTGAGCGGTGTCCTCTTTAAATTCTTCCCCATTCCTTCACTCCTCTTATTGGCTGATATATGATTATTTTATCTTCTAACACATTTGTATCCTATTCCCCAATAATCTTTACCAGCACCCTCTTTTTTCGCCTTCCGTCAAACTCCCCATAAAAGATCTGTTCCCAGGGACCGAAATCGAGTTTCCCATTGGTAATCGCCACGACGACTTCCCTTCCCATGATTTGCCTCTTTAGATGGGCATCGGCATTGTCTTCGCCCACGTTGTGCCGATATTGGGAGACCGGCTCGTGGGGAGCGAGTTTCTCCAGCCAGACATCAAAATCGTGGTGAAGTCCTGTCTCATCATCATTGATAAAAACGGAGGCAGTGATATGCATAGCATTGACAAGCACCAACCCCTCCCGGATCCCGCTTTCCCTGACATACTCCTCAATCTTCGGGGTAATATTGATAAAGGCTCTGCGGGTTGGAACCTCAAACCACAATTCCTTCCGATAACTCTTCATCGCTCCTCCTTCATTCCAATCGTCCGTCCAGCCGGAGCTGGTTGACCATCTGCTGGATTTGAGGCAACATTTCGATCGCTGCCCTCTCACCCTCCAGAATGGCTTCATGCCTTTTGGAGAAGTCCGCCGAACCAATATGACCAACTTTGGGTTTGATGACTACATCGGCTTTCGAAATCTGTACGGCAGCCAGTCTTGAATACATGATGTTGAAAGAATGGAGGATAGTCTCGATCGTATTTTCCGGGAGGGTTCGATCTGCTCCTGCTGAGATATCCACGGCGATGACAACATCGGCCCCAAATTGCTTTGCCACATCCACCGCCACAGGACTCACGACACCTCCATCCACATACACCCTTTCCCCAATTTTGACAGGTCTGAATATTCCCGGAATCGAACAACTCGCCCTCACGGCCATGCCCGTATTTCCTCTGCCAAATGCCACCTCCTGCCCGCTCTGTATGTCTGCAGCCACCGCATAAAAAGGAATCTTCAATTTCTCCATGGTTGTATTCTTCACCGTCTTGTTGACAAACTCTTCGAGTTTTTCTCCTTTAATGAAGCCATTCTCGGGAAGGACCAGATCGATGATCTCCCCCTTTTCGATTGCAAAGGAGAGCTTCTGAAGTTGAAACGCATCATACCCAAAAGCATAAAAGCTTCCAACCACACTGCCTACGCTTGTCCCCACGATCATATGAATCGGGATCTTATTCGACTCGAGGATCTTGATCACGCCCACATGAGCGAACCCCTTCGACGCGCCGGCACCAAGAACCAGCGCAATCTTTGC